>NZ_DKJX01000098.1:0-285648 GCF_002454935.1 Massilia sp. UBA6681 | reverse complement strand
GCGGTCGCGGTCGCGGCGGTCGCCGTCCTTGCGGTCACGCCAGCCCCAGGAGTTCAGGCGGCGCAGGCGCTCGTCCGACAGGCGGTAGTGCGGCACGTAGTGGTCGCGCGGGCCGAGCGGGTACCAGCCGGTGGCCGGGCGCGAACCGTGCTGGTGGAAGCTCGCGCTCCAGCCGCTGCCGCCGACCCAGCCGACCAGCGCCGGCGCCCAGATCGGACGGCGGCCGTAGTGTTCCTTGCGGCCCGGGGCCCAGGCCCAGCGGTTCTTCACGTGCACCCAGCGGCCGTAGTGGAAGGGCGCATAGCCCCAGGGCGCATTGTCGACCCAGGTCCAGCCCCAGGGGGCGATCCAGGTCCAGCGGCCGTCGCGGTAGGGTACCCAGCTCGAGGTGACCGACGGGATCCACAGCGGACCGTACTCGATGTCGTCCTGCCAGATGCCGTGGCGGTCCAGCTCTTCGTAGCCGGTCATCTCGGTGGTGACGTACTGCGCCGAGCGCGCACCGTCGAGCTCCCGGTCGCGCCCCAATGCCCAGTCGTCGAAAGCGTCGCGTTGCGCCTGCAATGTGCGCACGTCGTCGTCGCGCAGCTCGGCGCTGCGGCCGGCGCGGATGGTCAGGCTGGCGCCGCCGCCATCGACCTGGGCCTCGCCATCGAATACGCTGACCACGCTAGTATCGCGCACGCGCTCGGCGTCCACGCGCAGGCGGCCGGGTTTGAGCATGCGCACGCGGCCCTGGGGCGTGCTCAGTTCGAATTCCGGCAGCACGTCCTCGCTCAGGATGCGGATGCTGGCGCTGCCGTAGTGCAGGCGCAGGCGCAGGCTGTCGTCGTCCAGTTCGCTCACTTCGAGCGAGCTGTCGCCGTCGATGCGGATCGCGGTCGAGCCGATCCGCACTTCGGTGCGTCCGTTCGGTTCGGTGGTGATCAGGTTGCGGCTGGTGACCGGCCAGTTGACCAGGGCGGCAGTGGCGGACTCGCCCACGTCGCCGCTGATGCTGACCTTGCCCTGGGCCAGCGAAACGCGGCCGACGCGGCCCGGCGGCTCGGTCTCCAGCGTGCCCTGCGCCAGGGCGGCAGTGGATAAAGCCGTGAGCGCGAGCATCACGGCGGTACGGGCGAATCGCTTGTTCATGGGGGCTCCGCTAGGTGGACGAAGGACGGCTACCTGATTACAACGCACAAAAGCGTGCGGGGAATACGCAACTTACAGAAAGTTTCAACTGCTGAGTGACAGATACACAAGCAGCGGCAGCGGCGCATCGTCTCCTCAGGCGCGGCGGCCCGGTTCAACGAGGAACAGCAGGGTGCCCATCACCACCAGCACGGCGCCGAAGATGCGGTTCTGCAGCTTCACGGCGCGCACGTCGCGCAGGAAACGCTGCATCATGGATGCCATGCCGGCATAGCCGTGCATGACGATCGAATCGATGGTTACCATGGTCACCCCGAGGATGGCCAGCTGCGGCAGCAGCGGCGCTTTCTGGTTGATGAACTGGGGCAGCACCGCGACCATGAAAATGATGCCCTTGGGGTTGGTGGCATTGGTGAGAAAGCCGGTCATCACGCGCTTGCCGAAGCCCGGGTGGGCGGGCAGGCCGGCGCTGCTCACCGCGCCGGCATCGGCGGCCGGCGCCGCCGGCGCGCGCCACTGCGCGATGCCCAGGTAGATCAGGTACAGCGCGCCGACGATCTTCACCGCGGTAAACGCCACCGAAGACGCCAGCAGCAGCGAGCCCACCCCGGCGCCGGCGATCACCAGCACCAGGATCAGGCCGAGCTGCAGGCCCAGCACGGTAGCGCTGACTTTCTTCAGGCCATACGCGAGGCCGTGCGACATCGACAGCACCGCGCCGGAACCGGGCGAAATGGCGATCAGGGAACCGGCGATGACGAAGGCGATCCAGGTAGCGAAGCTCATGCTGCTAGGGGAAAAGGAAGGGAAAGGGGGAGGAGGGTAATGCAAAACGGGCCAGCGCGCGCGTCCGGATCAACCGGAGCGCGGCGCAAGGCCAGGGTACTGCTTACTTCTTCTTTGGGTTGACAGCTGCTTTCAGCGTCGCACCGGCAGCGAAGCGCGGGGTCTTCGATGCTGCGATCTTGATGACATCGCCGGTTGCCGGGTTGCGGCCCTTGCGCGCAGCGCGCTTGGTGACCGAGAAGGTGCCGAAGCCGGTGATGCCGACCGTGTCACCCTTCTTCAGGCGCTCGGTGATGATCTCGATGATCGTGTTGACGGCGGTGTTGGCAGCCGCGCCGGACATCTCGGTGCGCTTCGCGAATTCCGCGATCAGTTCGCCTTTTTTCATAAGTCCCTCCGGGGTTAAAAGAGCGGGAAGATTAGCACAAAAGAATTGCTCTATGTAATCCCGTCCGGAGGCGAAGCGACGCGGAGCCTCAGGCCAGGCTGTTTTCCACGCTCGGCGCCGCCAAGCGGTGGCGCAGGGCGGCGTTGATCAGGGTCTGGTAACCGGTGCCGCAGCGTTCCGACAGGTTGCGGAATTCGTTCAGGACTTCGTCGTCGAGGTAGATCGTGATGCGGGTCTTGCGTTTCGGCGGACGGGCACGGCGCACTGGTGCCGCGATCTGTGCTGCTTGCAGGGTCGATTCGGTATTCATGGCATCTCCTTCGGTGGCGAGGCTGCAGTACCGCAGCCAACAGCCTGCACTATACGTACGCGATTTTCCGGATGCCCGGCAAAAGCGACGAGATGCAGATTTACGCGACTGAAATGCATAAAGCCGCGCTGAACCGTGTGACCAGCTTTACGGGCTCAGGTAAGATGTGGCGAACTTGACATGATTGGAGCATGAACAATGGCTGCAGGCAGTTTGCTAGCATTACTGGACGATATCGCGACGATCCTCGACGACGTTGCGGCGATGAGCAAGGTGGCGGCGAAGAAGACCGCCGGCGTGCTCGGCGACGACCTGGCGCTCAATGCGCAGCAGGTCACCGGCGTCAATGCCGAGCGCGAATTGCCGGTGGTGTGGGCAGTGGCCAAGGGCTCGTTCAAGAACAAGGCGATCCTGGTGCCGGCGGCGCTGGCGATCTCGGCCTTCGTGCCCTGGCTGATCACCCCGCTCTTGGTGATCGGTGGCGCCTTCCTGTGCTACGAAGGTTTCGAGAAGCTGGCGCACAAGTTCCTGCACAGTAAGGAAGAAGACGATCAGCGCCGTGCCGAGCTCGCCGCTGCCGTGGCCAACCCGGCGGTGGACATGTGCGCGATGGAAAAGGAGAAGATCAAGGGCGCGGTGCGCACCGACTTCATCCTGTCGGCGGAGATCATCGTGATTGCCCTCGGCACCGTGGAAAACGCGCCGTTCAGCCAGCAGGTGCTGGTACTGACCACGATTGCGCTGGCGATGACGGCCGGCGTGTACGGCCTGGTGGCCGCCATCGTCAAGATGGACGACGCCGGCCTGTCCCTGAGCCAGAAGGCCAGCGGCCTGGCACGCGGCACCGGCAAGTTGCTGCTGGCTGCCGCGCCGAAGCTGATGAAATTCCTGTCGATCGCCGGCACCGCGGCCATGTTCATGGTCGGCGGCGGCATCATCGCCCACGCCTGGGAGCCGCTGCACCACTTCGCCGAAGGCGCGGCGCAGGTGACGGCCGGCGTGCCGGGCGTCGGCGGCGTGCTGGCGGCGATCACCCCGACCATCGTCGATGCACTGGCCGGCGTCGTGCTCGGCGCCCTCGTGCTGATGGTCGTGACCCTCGTGCAACGCATGCGCGGCAAGAAAGCCGCCCACTGATCAAGCAGGGCGGGACCACAGGCAGTCCACTGGACCAGATTCCGCCCTTCCTCCTCCCATGGCCGCCCCGGCCAGTCGCCCTGCATACAAACGCCAGGCCGCACTGCGGCCTGGCGCTTCCCCGCGTCAAAACGCACTCACGGTGCATGATATTTACAAAACATGCTGTGTAAATAGATAACTATTTGACAAATTGCCAGCATGGATACTCCGCCAATAAATCATTCGCGGTAGCAATATGTTGACCGCGACTGATAAAACAATGTTTATAACAACCAGGAGCATCTATGCGTTTCTCATCCGGGCGCTGTCAGCTTAGCGCCGCCGCAATTGCAGTTGGCATGTTGATTTCCTCTGTCGCCATCGCGCAGAGTTCCGAAGGCTCGATTTATGGCCGCGGCAAGCCCGGTGACAAGATCACGATTACCAGCATCGAGAATGGCGCGACGCGCCAGATCACCGTCGATGCGAACGGCACCTATACCGCTGCCAAGCTCCAGCCGGGCTCGTACCGCGTCGAAGGCGGCGGCATCACCCGCGACGTGAACGTGTCGATCGGTTCCGGTACCGCGGTCGACCTGGGAGGCGACACCGTGGCACGCGTGGTCGTGCAGGTAGCCGCAGCCTGATCGACACCTCGACCGCGGAAACCAGCACCGTCTTCACCGCCGACCAGATCGCTGCGCTGCCGGTGGCGCGCGACATCAACGCGATCGCGATCCTGGCCCCGGGCGTGGTCCGGGGTGACCCGGACCTGGGCGGCGGCAGCCTGCCGTCTTTCGCCGGCGCATCGGTTGCCGAAAACGGCTACTACATCAACGGCTTCGACGTCACCAATATCCGTAACTTCCTCTCGTATTCCAACCTGCCGTTCGAAGCCATCGGCGCGCAGCAGGTCAAGAGCGGCGGCTACGGCGCCGAGTACGGCCGTTCCCTGGGCGGCGTGATCAGCATCGTCACCAAGCGCGGCACCAACACCTGGAAGGGCGGCGCTTCGGTCTATTTCTCGCCGGAGTCGCTGCAGGCCAGCGGCCAGAACCTGCTCGATCTCGATCCCGACAACGCCAAGTACAAGGTCTTCCGCAAGTACAACAAGCAGACGGACCTGAACGCCAACGTCTATGCGGGCGGCCCGATCATCAAGGACAAGCTGTTCGTCTTCGGCGTACTCGAAGGGCGCCGCGATACCACCGACACCTTCCTGCAGAACCGCAGCACCGAGACCAAGTCGACCCAGCCGAACGGCATGATCAAGGTCGACTTCACGCCGAACGAGACGCACCGCCTCGAGTTCACCGGCATCAGCAACAAGAGCAAGACCGACTACATCGACTATGTCCATGCCGAAGGCCAGGAATGGGCCACCAGCCACGTCGGCACGCCAGGCACCGGTACGATCGAATCCGGCGGCCACACCCTGATCGGCAAGTACACCGGCTACCTGACCGACAACTTCACGCTGTCGGCCCTGGTGGGCGCCGTCGACGACAAGCAGCCGAGGACCACCGGCTACCGCGTGGCGGCCCTGGACTGCCCGACCGTGTACGACGTCGACGTCAACAAGCTCGGCTGCTGGAACGAACCCTTCCTGCTGAGCGCCCGTGACCCGAACGCGCCCAAGTTCGACGAAGACAAGCGCCGTGCCTTCCGCATCGACGCCGACTGGACCATCGGTTCGCACTCGCTGCGCGGCGGTGTCGACTCGCAGAAATTCACTTCCAGCCAGGCCGGCGACGCCTTCTCGGGCGGTATCTACTGGCGTTACCTGCGCAGCACCACCGGCGCCGTCAACGGCGTGGCCAATGCGGTGGCGCCGGGCTCGCTCTACGTGCGCGGCCGCACGGTCACCAGTACCACGGGCGAATTCGAAGTCCAGAACGATGCCTACTACATCGAGGACAACTGGAAAGTTACGGACAACCTCCTGCTGTACGGCGGCATGCGCTGGGAATCCTTCGATAACATGAACGGCGAGGGCGTCAGCTTCGTCGAGGCCAAGAACCTGAAGGCGCCGCGCCTGGGCTTCTCGTGGGACGTCAAGGGTGACGCCACCACCAAGCTGTACGGCACCCTGGGCCGCTACTTCATCCCGGTCGCGTCCAACACCAACATCCGCGCCACCCGCGGTGAATATTCGGTCGACCGCTTCTACCGCTACACCGGCATGGACCCGGTCACCGCCGCCCCGCTTGGCCTGACCGAAGTCGGTACCCCGCTGGTCAATGGCGACGGCAAGCTGCCGAATCCGGCCACCGTGGCCGACATGAACCTCAAGCCGATGTCGCAGGACGAGCTGATCCTGGGCTTCCAGCAAGCGGTGATGAAGGGGTGGAACTTCGGTGCGCGCGCCGTCTTCCGCAAAGTCAACAACGGCATGGACGATTACTGTTCTCACTCGGCATTCCAGCGATGGGCTGAAGACAATGGTCACCCGAACTTCGATTCGGGCACCATGGCGCAGTGCATGATGGTCAATCCGGGCGAGGACGTCACGCTGCAGGTCGATCTCGACAACAACGGCAAGCTGGTGCCGGTTACCTTCCCGGCTGCCTACATCGGCCTGGAGAAGTACACCCGCAAGTACGCGGCGCTGGAGTTCTCGCTGGACCGTCCGTTCGACGGCAAGTGGAGCCTGAACGCTTCGTACACCCTGTCGAAATCGAAAGGTTCGGCGGAAGGCTATGTGAACTCGGTCATCAACCAGGAAGACGCAGGCGTGTCGCAGGACTTCGACTTCCCGTCGTTGACCCATGGTTCGGAAGGCTACCTGTCGAATGACCGCCGCCACGTGCTGAAAGCCTTCGGCAACTACATGCTCAACGAGCGGATGCGCCTGGGCTTCAACGCCACCGTCGCTTCCGGCCGTCCGATCAGCTGCATCGGCTACGTGCCCTACGACGCGTTCGACTACGACGACGCCTCCGGCTATAACGTCGCGTCCTCGTACTACTGCCTGAATGCGCAGGGCAAGAGCGAGCTGCATAACCGCGGTACCTTCGGCCGCACGCCCTGGAGCTCGTCGCTGGACATGTCCTTCGCCTACCTGCCGAAATTCGGTACGCACAAGCTGACCCTGCAGGTCGATGTGTTCAACGTCTTCAACTCGCAGAAAGTGACCGAGGTCGACGAGCAACGCGACTACAGCCGTGCCACTACCAGCGACGTGGAGGGCCGCCTGAACCTGAACTGGCGCCGTCCGACCTCGTCCCAGACGCCGCGTGGCGTGCGCTTCACGGCACGTTACGAATTCTGATGCTTTCCAATCAGTGATTCGAGGCCGCCTTCGGGCGGCCTTTTTATTTCCGCGTCAGGCCGATATCGGCCCACTGCCAAGGCGCAGCGACGCGCGTGCATCGCGCACGCTCCAGGCAAACGCGCCCAGGGCCATCGCGCGCCGTGACCAGCAGTTCACCGGCGAACAGCGCCGCGAACAGGAATTCGTGGTTGATCACCACGTCGAGGAAGCCGATGACCCCGTGCACTATTAACGCATAGACATAGGGCGGCACGTTTTCTCTGCCTGCTCTAGACTACTTGCGACGCATTAGCGCGGCGCCCGCCGCCAGGCCCAGCGCAAAGCCGGCATACACGACGGCCAGCGAAGGCTTGGACAGGTGCTTCTCGTAGCCGGGACGGAAGCGCCTGGGCGTCAGCTTGTAGTCGGCGAAGCAGGCGAAGGCCGAGGTGGCCGCCGCCGCGGTCAGCATGCCGACCGGCGTATTGCGGTCGAGATACTTGCCGGCGAAGCGCTCGAACAGGATCGACCAGAAGGTGGCGCTGGCATGGTGGATCAGGTAGCCCGGCACGGTGTAGCGCATGGACGGGCCGCTGTGGCGCGCCGCCTTGTCGCCGTAGAGCCAGTGGCTGACCGCATTGGTGGGCGCGTAGGCGCTGCCGACTTCCTTCTTGCCGAGGACCGCCAGCGCCACCGTCGACAGGATGCTGGAGGTGGCGCCGCCGACGAGGCCGCGCTGTAGTGCCGAGTTCCAGGCTTGCGTTTGCATAGGGTCCTCTTGATCGGGTTACACTTGAATTGCGTGAAAGGAAGCATGGATGCGGATCTTGCTGACGGGAGCCAGCGGTTTCATCGGACAACACCTGCTGCAGGCATTGCTGGCCGAAGGCCACCACGTCGTCTGCGCGGTGCGCCGGCCCAGGAGCAGTACGGAACCACGCCTCGCCTACATCCATGCGGACTTCGTCCAAGATACCGATAAATCCGTCTGGCTGGCGCGCTTGAATCAACTGGGCGGCATCGACGTGGTGATCAACACGGTCGGCATCTTCCGCGAAAGCGGCAGCCAGACCTTCGAGCGCCTGCACACCGAAGCGCCGCGCGCCCTGTTCGCCGCCTGCGCTGAATCGCACGAGGTGCAGATGGTGATCCAGCTGTCGGCCCTGGGCGCCGACCGTGCCGCCGACACCCGCTACCACCTGTCCAAGAAGGCGGCGGACGACTACCTGGCCTCGCTTCCCGTACGCGCCTACATCGTCCAGCCCTCGCTGGTATACGGCAGCGAGGGGACCAGCGCCAGGGTGTTCCGCACCCTGGCCAGCATGCCGCTCACGCTGCGCTTCGGCAGCGCGCCCCAGCTGGTGCAGCCGATCCACATCGACGACCTGGCGGCGGCCGTCATCGGCCTGCTCAAGCACCGCCTGCCGCTGCCGCCCGCTAACGGCACGGCCCTGCGCGTGCCCCTGGTCGGCCCCCAGGCGATGCCCTTCACCGACTATCTGCAGGCGCTGCGCACAAGCATGGGAATGGGGCGCCAGCCGGTACTGCGGCTGCCCGGCGCGCTGGCGCGCCTGATGGCGAAGTTCGGCCGCGTGCTGCCAGGCGGGCTGCTCGACGAGGAGGCGCTGCGCATGCTGGACCGCGGCAATGCCGGCGACGTGTCGATGACGACCCAGCTGCTCGGCCATCCGCCGCGCCCGGTACAGGAATTCATCCGCAATCCCGGCGCCGAGCGCACCCAGGCCAAGCTGGGCTGGCTGCTGCCGGTCCTGCGCCTGTCGATCGTGGCGGTGTGGATCATCACCGCGATCGTCTCCTACGGCCTGTACCCGGTCGAGGCCAGCTACGATCTGCTGGCCCGCACCGGCATTCCGCCGGACCTGCAGCCCCTGATGCTGTACGGCGCCGCCACCTTCGACCTGGCGCTGGGCCTGGGCATCCTGTTGCTGGCGCGGCGGCGCTGGCTGTGGCTGGCGCAGCTCGGCCTGATCGGCTTCTACACCGTCGTCATCGCCGTCAAGCTGCCGGAATTCCTGCTGCATCCCTACGGGCCGCTCACCAAGAACCTGCCCATGCTGGCGGCCATCTGGCTGCTCTACGAACTGGAGGAAAGATAAATGGACTACGTCGTCGTCAAATGGCTGCACATCCTGTCGTCCACCTTCCTGTTCGGCACCGGCATCGGCTCGGCCTGGTACATGCTGTTCGCCAACGTCAGCCGCGACGTGCGCGCGATCGCCGTGGTGGCGAAGTACGTGGTGGTGGCCGACTGGCTGTTCACGGCGACCACCGCGATCGCGCAGCCGCTGACCGGCTTCTACCTGATCCACCTGGCCGGCTACCCGCTGCACAGCAAGTGGATCATGTGGTCGATCACGCTGTACGTGCTGGCCGGCGCCTGCTGGCTGCCGGTGGTGTGGCTGCAGATCCGCATGCGCGACATCGCCCAGGAGGCGGCGCGCACCGGCACCGAACTCACGCCGCAGTACTGGCGCTACTTCCGCATCTGGGTCACGCTCGGCGTGCCGGCCTTCATCGCCTTCGTGGTGATCTTCTGGCTGATGGTGGCCAAGCCGATGTGATTCACTGATCCGATCATCTTGAGGAGAACCCCATGAAGGCATACCAGATTCTTCCCGGCGCGAATATCGACGGGCTGCAGTGCATCGACTACCCCGACCGCAACCTCGGCCACGGCGAAGTGCGCATCCGCGTGCACGCGGTATCGCTGAACTACCGCGACCTGATGGTCGCCAGCGGCAACTACCTCGTCACCGTGGACGATCCGATCATCCCCTGCTCGGACGGCGCCGGCGAAGTGCTGGAAGTCGGGCCGGGCGTCACGCGGGTGCAGGTCGGCGACCGCGTCGCAGGCTCCTTCTTCCCCTACTGGCAGGACGGCATGACCTCGGCCGACAAGATTCGCCACGCCCTGGGCGGCGACATCGACGGCATGCTGGCCGAGGAAGTGGTGCTGCACGAGGACGCGCTGGCGAAGATCCCGGCCTCGCTGAGCTTCGTCGAGGCCTCCACCATGCCCTGCGCCGGCGTCACCGCGTGGAATGCGATCTTCGTGTCCAGCAATGGGCTCAAGCCGGGCGACACCGTGCTGCTGCTCGGCACCGGCGGCGTCTCGGTGCTGGGCATGCAGCTGGCCAAGGCCGCCGGCCTGCGCACCATCATCACCTCGTCGAGCGACGAGAAGCTGCAGCGCGCCCGCCATCTCGGGGCGCACCACACGATCAACTACCAGGAAATCCCCGAATGGCACGAGGAAGTGCTGGCCATGACCCAGGGCAGGGGCGCGAACGTGGTGCTGGAAGTCGGCGGCAAGGGCACGGTCAACCGCTCGGTGTCGGCGGCGGCGATGGGCGGCACGGTGGCGATCATCGGCGGCGTCAGCGGCTTCGGCGGCGAGGTGAACCCCGCTTCGCTGCTGGCCACCGCCAAGCGCATGGTCGGTATCTTCGTGGGCAGCCGCACGATGCTGGAAGACGTGATGCGCTTTGCCGACGTCACCGGCCTGAAGCCGGTGATCGACCGCGTATTCCCGTTCGCGCGGGCCCAGGAGGCCTACCGCTACATGGAGTCAGGCTCGCACTTCGGGAAGGTGGTCATCGATGTGACCAGCCAGGATCACTGAGCTAGCGCTTCTGCGGCACCAGTTCGATCTCGTACAGCCTGGGCCACAGCTTGCCGGTGACGAACAGGCGCTTGCCCTTGCTGTCCCAGGCGATGCCGTTCAGGACCGCGTCCGGGTCGAGGGTGCCGCGCTGCGCCGGGGGCAGCAGGCCTTCAAGGTTGATCACGCCTTTCACCTTGCCGCTGTCCGGATCGATACGCAGGATCAGGTCGGTGCCCCAGACGTTCGAGAACAGCTCGCCCTCGACCATCTCGAGCTCGTTCAGCTGGGCGATCGGCTGGCCCTGGTGCGTCACCTGGACGCGACGCACTTCCTTCATGGTCGTCGGTTCCAGGACCCGGATGAAGGAGCTGCCGTCGCTCATGTAGACCCCTTTCGCGTCGCTGGCCAGGCCCCAGCCTTCGCCGACATACTTGAAGGTCTGCTTCAGCTTGAAGGTTTTCATGTCGAACACGTATCCGACCTGCGAAGTCCAGGTGAGGGCGAGGATGCTGTTCCCGACCGGGGTCGAGCCTTCGCCGAAGACTTCCGCCGGCATGTCGGCCTTTTGCAGCACCTTGCCGCTCTTGAGGTCCACCTTGCGCAGCGAGGAGCTGCCGTTGCGGCCGGTCGTCTCGTACAGGTGGCCGTCGCGGAAGAACAGGCCCTGGGTGAAGGCCTTCGGGTCGTGCGGATAGGTGTTCTTGACGACGAAGCCGTAGACCGGGACGGCTGCCTGGGCCGGGACGGCAATGGCGGCGGCGATGGCGAAGGTGGCGAGTGGTTTCAGCATGATGCTGAGAACTGTAGCACGACCGTAGGGTGCGCGCCCGAGCGCTAGAACAGCGACAGGTTCGGCGACGGCTCGGGCGTTTTCTTGACCGTCTGCGGCGCCGCCCAGGTCTTCATGCCTGCCGCCGGATAGTGGCGGAGAAAACTGCGCGCCGTCTCCACGTCGCGGCAGGCCAGCCAGTCCTCGAGTTCCTCCGGCCTGACCACGACCAGCGAGCGCTTCTCGTCGCCGGGCTTGTGCATGCGCGACATCAAGGGGTGCTCGTCGGCGTTGATCGTGATCTGCGTGAACGAGGACTCGACCCGGCCGTCGGCCTCGGTCCACTCGCGCCACAGGCCGGCAACGAGGAAGGGGCTGTCGTCGTGCATGCCGATCGCGTGGCGCAGCGCGCGGCCGCTTTCGTAGCAGGGCTCGTAGAACCAGGTCATCGGCACCGCGCACAGCTGCAGGCGGCGCCAGGCGGGGGCGAAGGAACGCCGCTCGCCCAGCGATTCGGCGCGCGCGTTCATGGTGTCGAAGGGTTTCACGCCAGGCGGGATGTGACGGCGCGGCACCATGCCGTAGCTGGCCAGGCAGACTTCAGGGCTGCCGTCGCGGCCGCGACGCACGATCGGCGCGCTGTAGTCCTTCCAGACTTCGTCGGGCCAGCGCCAGTCGGCCGGCAGCTCGCTGAAGGCGCCGAGCGTGCCGAACTGTTCACGGGTAGGGGTATGGTAGTTGACGCACATGATCCGTCCAGCATAGTGCAAGCGCTAGAAATAGGCCAGCAGCCGTCCGCAGGCGATCACGCCGAACCACACGCCCAGGGAGAGCAGGGCATGCAGCATGGCCCGTGGCGGCGCCCGCTCCGGCCAGGCCTCGGCCCGGCGGTAAGGCCCGGCATGGAAGGCGAGCGCATTCAGGCCGGCCAGCACCATCAGGCCGAGCTTGAGCAGGAACACGCGGTTGGCCAGCAGGGCCAGCGGATCGGCCACGAACAGCAGCAGGCCGGTGGGAACCACCAGCAGCATGCTGCCGGCCGACCAGGGCAGCAGGTGGCGCGCCAGCACCTTCACCGGCAACTGGCGGCCGAAGCCGAGCACGCGCAGGTCGAACATCGCCACCGCGCCCACCAGCACCGTGAAACCGATGATGTGAAGCGTCTCGACGGCCGGGTACAGCCAGGCGCCCTTGCGCAGTGCCTGCGCCAGCGGCAGGGACGCGGCGAAGCTCGCCGCGTCTTGCAGCATCAGCGCAGCTCCGTAGTCTTGTCCTTGATGGTGATGCGTTCGGCGCGCAGCTCGCCGGCATTGCTGCGGTGTGGATAACCAACAACCGTGGCCTGGCCGCCAACTGCCAGGTTTTCCTTCGGCAGGCCGCGGTTTTCCATGCGTCCCGGCGGCGCCAGCACCACCAGCCAGGTTTTATCGGCCGTCTTGAGGCGCACGAAGCCATGCGGCTGCATGTACCCGGACTCCTCAATGGTGCCGGACAGCGTCAGCGGCTTGTCGGCGTTGTATTCGCTCCAGCCATGGTGGGCGGAAGCGGTGGTGGCGACCAGTGCAGCGAGTAAAAACCAGCGTTTCATGGACAGTCTCCCGTCAAGGAAAAGGCAAATTATTGTACGCCCAAATCTTGTGCATCCAGCCTTCCGAGCACTTCCAGCCGCTCCGGTCCCGGCCGCGCCACCACGATCTCTCCCTGCGACACATATTCGTTCACCAGGGCGCGGATGTTGACGTCGTGCGTGACCAGTACCAGGTTGGCCTTGTTTCCACGCCACGCAGCGGCCCGGTCCAGCACTTCGCGGGTCTTGGCGCGTGCCGCGGCCTCGCTGTCGCGGAACAGGGAATCGAGCATCGGCGCTTCTTCCACCCGGCCGAAGGCCAGGCGGGCGGTGTCGAGGCAGCGGCACCAGCGGCTCGACAGCACCGGCCCGAGCGGAATGCCGCGTTCACGGAAGGCGACGCCGATCGCGCGTGCGTCGCGCCGGCCCTGGTCCGACAGGTTGCGCTGGGTGCTGCACACGGCCAGCCGGAAGCCGGGCGGATCGCCGATGCCGGGATGGGTGGCGGCATGGCGGATCAGCAGCACGTAGCCGCCCTCCTGCAGGCGCTGCCACAGGTCGCGCTCGGCCGCGACCAGGCGGCCGCTGGCCAGCAGGGCAGATAGTGCCAGGAAGCCTCGTCGCAGCATGCTTGTCCCCTCGGATCGGCTGTGGGCATTATCCTGCCCCGGCACCTGGACGAGCGCACGGCTGCCGGATAAGCATGGGTCATGCGCCTCGCATGGACGCTAGCTGAGCGTCCAACTACACTGGGTCGACGATGAATTGGAGAACACGATGCGCCTGACTGCCACCCTGCTCGCCGCCTGCCTGGCCTTGCCGCTGTCCGCCCTGGCCGACGACTCCTGCGACGGGCTGGCCAGCGAACTCGCGGTCATGAAAGAGGCCGGCCAGGCGCTGCGCAAGCGCATCGACTACCTCGACCCCGAGAGCCCCGTTCAGCAAAAGCTCATGCAGCACATCGAGCTGGTCGACCGCACCAACAAGGAACGCCTGAAGGCCCTGATGGCGCGCTGTGGCTGGCCATCGGCGGCCACGCATGGCGCAGGGGCAGTCAAGGATGCCTGGCTGGTGGTCCAGCGGGCCGAACGCGACCTGCCTTTCCAGAAGCAGGCGCTGGCCCTGGTCGAGCAGGCCGCCGGCGCGGGCGGCGACGGCCTGGACGAATCCTTCGCCTACCTGTACGACCGCATCGCGGTCATGGAGAAGCGCCCGCAGCATTACGGAACGCAGCTGTCGGCCCCGACCGGGATTTACTGCGCCCTCGCGTTCGACCGCATGGACGACCGGGCGCAGGTCGAGGCGCGTCGCGCGCGGCTCGGGATGGCGCCCCTAGAGTCCTACCGGCGCGCGGTGCTGGAGATGCAGCGTTGCCCGGTTCCGCCGCGGGATCCCGCGGATTACCACTACGGGCCGCCGGCGCTCATCACACGAAAGTGAAGGTCAGCTCTTCCGGCAGGCGCGACTTCGGCAGGCCGGCATTGAAGTCCGCGTCCGAACTGTAGCCGAAGCTGGCCAGCACCACGCTGGCCAGTCCCTGCTCGTGCAGGCCGAATTCCTCGTCCAGGATCTTCTGGTCGAAGCCTTCCATCGGCGTGGCGTCGATGCCGAGCGAGGCCGCGCCCAGCAGGGCGGTGCCCAGCGCCAGGTAGACCTGCTTTTCCAGCCATTGCGGCAGGTCGCGCGTGGTGTAGCGGTGGGTGCGCACATAGCCGCGCCGGCCGGCGTCCTGGCCCGCACGGGCCGCATCGTCGCGGAAGCGCCCGTCGCGCGCTTCCTGCGCCAGCAAGCGCTCCAGGTGGGCGTCGTCCATGTCGATGCGCGAGCAGAACACGATCACGTGCGAGGCATCGAGGATCTTCGCCGCGTTGTAGCCATAGCCGCCCTGCGCCGCCTTGGCCACGCGCGCCTTGCCTTCCGGCGTATTGGCGACGATGAAGTGCCAGGGCTGCGAGTTCACCGACGAAGGGCTGTGGCGCAGCAGGTCGTACACCTTCTGCATGAGTTCTTCGGGGACGCGGCGTTCGCTGTCGTAGGCCTTGGCAGTGTGGCGCTTGCGGGCGCTTGCGAGAATATCCATCTTCTTCGTTTCCTTAGCTTGTTACATTACATTGACTTGAAAATGTTCGAGCACGATCTTGCCGACCGCGCGGCCGCTCTCGATCAGGGCATGCGCGCGGCGCAGGTTCTCCGCCGAGATGCTGCCGTAATGCTCGCCGAGCGTGGTGCGCAGGCTGCCCTCGTCGACCATCTGCGCGACGAGATTCAGGAGCTTGTGCTGCTTGATCATGTCGTCCGTCTCGAACATCGAGCGCGTGAACATCAGCTCCCAGTGCAGCGAGATCGACTTGCGCTTGAGCGGCACGGCGTCCAGGCTGGCCGGGTCGTCGATCAGTGCGAACTGCCCCTGCGGCGCCAGCACGTCGACGATGGCGGGATAGTGCTTGTCGGTGTGCGTCAGGCTGATCACGATGTCCGCCGCCGGGAAGCCCAGCGCTTCGAGCTGCGGACGCAGCGGCTGCGCGTGATCGATGACGTGGTGGGCGCCGAGCTCGCGCACCCAGTTGCGGGTTTCCTCGCGCGAGGCGGTGCCGATCACGGTGAGCCCGGTGAGCTTGCGTGCCAGCTGTAACAGGATCGAGCCGACTCCGCCGGCCGCGCCGATCACGAGCAGCGACTTCCCGCCGCCACCGCCCTCGGCGATGCGCAGGCGGTCGAACAGCAGTTCCCAGGCCGTGATCGCGGTCAGGGGCAGGGCGGCCGACTGGGCGAAATCGAGCGTTGCCGGCTTGCGGCCGACGATGCGCTCGTCCACGGCCTGGAACTGGCTGTTCGAGCCCGGACGCAGCAGCGAACCGGCGTAGAACACTTCGTCGCCTTCCTTGAACAGGGTGACGGCGCTGCCGACGCCGCGCACGATGCCGCTCGCGTCCCAGCCCAGCACGCGCGGTTCGGTGACCGGGCTGCCCAGGCGGATCTTGGTATCGACCGGATTGACCGAGACGGCGCGCACTTCCACCAGCAGGTCGTGCGGACCGGCCAGCGGCATCGGCAGCTCGATCTCCTGCAGGGACTGGGGATCGCTGATGGGCAAGCCATGCTGGGTATACACTACTGCTTTCATGTTGAATCTCCGGTAAGTTTTGAGGTCAATGACGATTCTATGTAGCAGGCCGGGGATGAAAAACCCGGCTGGAGCGATTTCACTTTCACAGCTGGAGAGAAAATGATCAGGCTGGATGACCTGGCGCTGTTCGTCCGTACCGCTGCCCTGGGCAGCTTTTCGAAGGCCGCGCGCGAAGTCAATCTGCTGCCCGGGCAGGCCAGCGCGGCTATTCAGCGCCTGGAGCGCGAGCTCGACATCCGGCTGTTCGCGCGCTCCACCCGCAGTCTACGCCTGACCGAGGAAGGCAAGCGCTACCTGCCTTTCGCGCAGGACGCGCTGGATGCCCTGCGCGAGGGTTACGACGGCATCCGCGGCGACGCCAACTGCCTGACCGGCACCCTGCAGATCGCGGCGCCCTCGGACTTCGGGCGCAACCTGCTGCTGCCCTGGACTTCGGAATTTCGGCGCGCCCATCCGGGGCTCGAGATCCAGCTCCTGGTGTCGGACCAGGTGGCGGACGTGTTCCGCGACCCGGTCGACATCGCCCTGCGCTACGGGCAGATCGATGACGCCAGCTACGTCGCCCTGCCGGTCGCGCCGAATAACCGCCGCGTGCTGGTGGCCTCGCCCGCCTACCTCGCCCGGTACGGGCGCCCGCGTTCGCTCGACGCGCTGGTGGATCACAACTGCCTGCAATACCGGCTGCGCGGCCGCACCTACGACCGCTGGTCCTTCCCGCTGGCTACGGGCGCGCGGCTGGTGCAGGTGTCGGGGCGGCTGGTGAGCGACGATGCCGAGGTGGTGCGGCGCTGGGCGCTGGCCGGCGAGGGCATCGCCTACAAATCCTGGCTCGACGTCAGCCAGGACGTGGCGCAGGGGCGGCTGGAAGTGCTGCTGCCGGAGCTGCCGGGCGAGCCCACCCCGCTGCACCTGGTCTGCCCGCACCGCAGGCAGTTCTCGCCCGCGGTGAAGCTGTTGCATGCCCTGGTCGAAGAACGCTGCCGTCCGCTGGCGCGCGACGCCTAGGCTTCCTCGTTCATTTCCGCCGCCAGGGTGGCGATCAGTTCGCCCGCCGGCATGGCGCGCGCCTGGGCGAAGTTGGTGCCGCCCCAGTTGACCGAGTAATCCTGGCTGCCCTTGCTGGATGCGGCCGCATGCAAGGCCTTGGCGGCGTCGTAGGCGATCGGATAGTCCGGCAGCGGCGGATGGCCGTCGGCCCCGACCTCGAGGAACAAGCGGTTGACGATGCCGCGCGCCGGCCGGCCGGAGATCACGGCCGTGAGTTCGGTCTGCAGACCGCTGCCCTGCGCGATCAGCGCGCGGTGGTGCGGCGGGGCCGAGGACTCGGGACAGGCGATGAAGGCGCTGCCCATCTGGACCGCGCTGGCGCCGTGATAGAAGGCGGTGCGGATCTGTTTGCCGTCCATGATGCCGCCGGCCGCGACCAGCGGCAGCGCGAGCTTGTCGCGCAGCTGTTCCAGCAGCTCGAAGGTGGGCAAGGCCGGGTCGGGTGCGGAAGGATCGAAGATGCCGCGGTGCCCGCCCGCTTCGATGCCCTGGGCGACGATCACGTCGATGCCGGCCGCCTCGATCCGCTGCGCCTCGTCCAGCGAAGTCGCGGTGGTGAACAGGACGATGCCGGCGGCCTTCAGCGCATCGATCCAGTCCTGCGGCGGCAGGCCGAAATGGAAGCTGACCACGGCCGGGCGCGTTTCCAGCAGCAGCTCGAGCATCGCCTCGTCCGCCAGGAAGCTGCGGTAGATTTCCGACAGCGCGGCAGGAGGCTCAGCGCCGAACTGTGCGAAATGCGGGCGCAGCCAGGCCAGCCAGGCGGCTTCGCGCGCCGGGTCGGCCTGGGCCGGCGCATGGGTGAACACGTTGGCGTTGAACGGCCGGGCGGTCTTCTCGCGCACCGCCTCGATGGCGGCGCGCGCCGCCTGCACGCTCGAGGTGCCCAGGGCGATCGAGCCGAGCCCGCCCGCTTCCGAGACGGCGGCGGCCAGCGCCGGGGTGGAGACGCCCGCCATGGGGGCCTGGATGATGGGGTAGCGGATGTCCAGCTTCGACAGCAGGTCGTGGCTCATGATGGCGGCTCCGTAGTCAAGGTGTCATCATGAGTATAGCGAGAGCCGCGCGCTTATGCGCCGCGTACCAGCAGATACGCCAGCACCAGCATCAGCGTGCCGGTGGCCGCTTCGATCGCCCGCCACACCGCCGGACGGCCGAGCACCGTCGCGAAGCGCCGGGCGCCCAGGCCGAGCGCCGAGAACCACAGCACCGAGGCCGTCATCGCACCGAGGACAAAGGACAGGCGCGCCTCGCCGGCCAGGCTGCTGCCAACCGCACCCAGCAGCACCACGGTATCGAGGTAGACGTGCGGGTTGAGCAGCGACAGCGCCAGCACGGTGGCCAGGGCGCGACCCAGGGTCTGCGCCTTCTCGTCCGGCGACGCCGCGAGCGACGCGCCGCCGCGCAGGCTGCTCTTCCAGCAGCGCCAGCCATACCAGACCAGAAAGGCGGCGCCGCCGTAGCGCGCCACCGACATCAAGAGAGGCGAAGCTTCCACCAGCGCGCCCAGGCCCGCGATGCCGAGCCCGATCAGCAGCACGTCGACCGCGATGCAGGCGGCGACCGTCGCCAGCACGTGCTGGCCGCGCACGCCGGTACGGATCACGTGCGCGTTCTGCGCACCGATGGCCATGATCAGGCTGGCTCCCAAACCCAGCCCCTGCAGGAAAACCTGTTGGGAAAACATGATGTACCTCGACGAAAACCGCCATGTTTGCTTACCGCACAGCTAAATTCAAATATATTCATGATTTCTAAACTTAGTTAAGCAAAACTGATCCATGCTGATCGATCCCCGCCGCAGCGCGGCCTTCATCGCCGCCGTCGACAGCGGCAGCCTGGAAGCGGCGGCCGCCCAGCTGTCGCTCAGCCCCTCGGCCGTCTCGCAGCGCATCTCGGCGCTGGAGCAGGACTTCGGCACGCCGCTGCTGGTGCGCAGCCGACCCTGCCGGCCGACCGGGCCGGGCACGCGCCTGCTGCAGTACCTGCGCCGCTCGACCCTGCTGGAATCGGAGTTCCTGGCCGAGATGGGCATGGACGACGGCCCGGCCCGGGTGGCGATCGCGGTCAACAACGACACCCTGGCGACCTGGCTGCTGCCGGTGCTGGCGCCCGTCCTCGCGCAGGAAGAACTGCTGGTGGAATTCGTGCTCGACAACCAGGGCCATACCTTCGCGCTGCTGGAGCAGGGCCGCGTGGTGGCTTGCATATCGGGCGAGGCGATGCCGATGCACGGCTGCAGCGTGAGCCCGCTGGGCCAGATGCGCTACCGGATGGTCGCGTCGAACGCCTTCGCCCGGCAGTGGTTCGCCGACGGCTTCAACCGCGAGACCGCGCGCCGCGCGCCGGTGGTGGTCTTCGACCGCAAGGACTCGCTGCAGTCGGCCTTCCTGCTGAAGCACTTCGGTCTGCCCGAGGGTTCCTACCCGTTCCACTACGTGCCGGCCAGCGACCCCTTCGTGACGGCGATCCGGGTCGGCATGGGCTACGGCATGCTGCCGCTGGAGCAGTGCGGTGCGATGCTCGCGGACGGCAGCCTGGTGGACCTGGCGCCTGCGCTGCACGTGGACGTGCCGCTCTACTGGCACGCCTGGCGCATCCAGCCGCCCCGGCTCGAACGCATGGGTGCGGCGCTGGTCAAGGCCGCGCGCGCGGTGCTGCTGGCGCTGCCTTAGGACGCGTGCACGAGCTTGAGGCCCGGCCCGTTGCTGCGCTGGGCCGTGCGCGCCGGCGCCACCGGCCACCATTGCGCCACGCCCCACAGCAGTTCCGGCATCAGGAACAGCCAGACCAGCGACAGGCCGCCCTGGGCCAGCGCCCACAGCATCCAGGTCGCGAACAGGAAGCGCCCGGCGCCATCGTAGCGTCCCAGCGCCAGGCTCGGTTCCAGCAGGCGCCGTACGGACCACAGCAGCACCAGGCTACCCATCAGGCAGGTGATCATGATGTGGAGCTGGGCGAAGGGCGGCAGCGCCGCGCCGCCCAGCCATAGATTGACTTTGCCCAGCTGCGGGTACAGCAGCTGGAAGGTCCAGGGCGTGGCGAAGGGCGCCACGATGAGGATATCGAACAGGGCGCTGGCGCGCGTGATGCGGAGATAGGTGGACAGCGTGACGGTCGGCATGGCGTGCTCCTGCGGCGGTGAATGGCGCATCCACGATGCTGGCATGCCTCGCATCAATACTCTTTGCGATGGACGAAAAAAAGGGCTGGACGTGTGGACGTCCAGCCCCAAAGGATGGAGATTGTGTCAGTGCCGCTTCAGGCTCAGGTGCCGATGCGGCCGCCGTCGTTCTTGGTGATCACGATGGTGGCCGAGCGTGGGCGCTTGCCGGCGCCGTAGCCGGCGTTCGCCGGCCACTGGCTGGTGTACTTGGTCGGGTCGGCGATGTTGGCGGAGGCGGTGTTCTCGCCCGGGTGCTGGATGTTCACGAACAGTGCCTTGCCGTCCGGGGTCTCGGCGATGCCGGTGATCTCGGAACCGACCGGGCCCACCAGGAAGCGCTTGAGGGTATCCTGGGTCGCGTTCAGGCCGACGTAGGTGTCCACGCTCAGGGTGCTGCCGTTGGCGCGCGGGTAGTTCAGGGTGACCTTCTTGCCGTCCCCCATGCGTCCCGGCACGCCGGCCAGCATCATGCAGTTGGTGACGTCGGTGTAGGCGCCGTCGTCGGTCTGGATCCAGCAGATGCCGGTCGAGGGGGTGAAGGCCAGGCCGTCCGGGCTCGAGAAATCCTGGTCGGCGGTGAGGCCCGACAGGTTCACGGTGCCCGCCGGAGCGCCGGACTCTGCGCCGAACAGGTAGACGTCCCAGGTGAAGCCGGTTGCGGTGGAGCCGGCGCTGCCTTCCTTGACGCGGATGATGTGGCCGTTCGGGTTGCCCTGCTGCGCGGTGCTGCCCTTCATGTCGGTGTAGACGCGCGGATTGGCGGCGTCCGGCGCGGCCTGGCTCGAACCGCTCGGCTCGACGCGGCGGTTGCTGTTGTTGGTCAGCGTGAAGTAGATCTCGCCGGTGCCGGGGTGCACCGAGCACCATTCCGGGCGGTCCATCTTGGTCGCGCCCACGGCGTCGCCGGCTAATCGAGCATTCACCAGCACGTCGGCCTGGTCGGCGAACTTGTAGCCGGCGTAGGAGGCGATCGCCGGGTTGCCGATCGAGAGTTCGATCCACTGGCCGCTGCCGTCGGCGGCAAATTTCGCCACGTACAGCTTGCCGCTGTCGAGGTACTTGTCGCCGGTGGCGATGCGGTCAAGCGGCGTCGCGTCGGCGGCGGCCCAGACGGCGCTGGAGACGAACTTGAAGATGTATTCGTTGCGCGAATCGTCGCCCATGTACACGGCCAGCGGCTGGCCGGCGACCGGCTTGCCGAACACGGCGCTTTCGTGGGCGAAGCGGCCCAGCGCGGTGCGCTTCTTGATCGATTTGGTCTTGTCGTAGGCATCCATCTCGACGATGTAGCCCATGCCGTTCATCTCGTTGCGGTAGTCGTCGCTGCCGTCGAGCGACGCGCCCTTCCTGCTGATGTCCCAGCGCTGGTATTTGTCGTCGCTGCCGCCGGTTTCCCAGCCGTGGCGCGACACCGCGCCCTGGCTGCGGCCATAGCGGTTGAGCGAAGCCACGCTCTTGTCGCCGCGCGCAGTATCGTCGGTAGCGCTGCGGGTGAAGTAGCCGGACCAGTTCTCTTCGCCCGACAGGTAGGTGTTCCACGGGGTCTTGCCGGTGCCGCAGTTGTTCAGGGTGCCGCGGATTTTCGTCCCGTTGGTCGAGTACTTGGTGACCACCAGCGCGTTGCCGCGCACCGGGCCCGAGATCTCGACGTCGGTCTGCTGGTGCACGCGGCGGTTGAACGACGAATCCTTCTGGTAGGCCCACTTGCCGCCGCTCTGGCGCACTTCGACCACGGACAGGCC
Source organism: Massilia sp. UBA6681 (assembly GCF_002454935.1). Lineage (NCBI taxonomy): Bacteria > Pseudomonadati > Pseudomonadota > Betaproteobacteria > Burkholderiales > Oxalobacteraceae > Massilia > Massilia sp. UBA6681. The sequence goes on along the minus strand of NZ_DKJX01000098.1, from coordinate 263,615 downwards.
GTGCAGCGCCATTTCCTTGTTTACTTCCGCCGCCGGGCGCGGCAGGGTCATGGTGCCGCCGTTCGCGTGCACGAAGAACGAGGACAGCTTTTCGTCGGTGGTGGCTTCGTGGTTCATCGCCAGCAGGCCGCGGTCGTTGACGCTGGTCGACGCGGTGCCGGTGCCGGACAGCGGGAAGAACTCCATGCCGTCATGGTGGTCGCCGGCGCGGTTCTCGAAGTCGGCGTCGCTGCCGTCGTTCTTGTAGGCGGCGGTGTTCGCGGTCAGCGGATCGCCCAGCGCATACAGGACGCTGGCGGTGTAGCCGGCCGGGACGACGACCGTGTCGGCCAGGCTCTTGGAGACGGCGCCGAAGCCGAGCAGTTTTTCCGTCGCCGGCGGCGGGGTGCTGCCCGTTGGCGGCGTGGGGGCGGTGGCGATGTCATTGTCCGAACCGCCGCAACCGCTCAGGCCGATGGCGCCCAGCAGGGCGGAGGCAGCCGTCGCGGCGCCGCCGCGCAACAAGCTGCGGCGGCTCAGGCGGGCTTCGAGGACGGTGCTGAAGTGTTCGTTCGACGAAACGTTCGTATCGATGTCGTCATGGTCGACAGGGATGCGGGCGAGGTCGGTCGGCTTGTTCACGGGTAATCCTGTTGGTTGTTAGGAAAAGTCCGTGCATGGTAGGGAGGGAACATGACTTCCTTGTGACCATTCGATAACAGTTGTGTGACAAATTTGACGAATTTGGCGACGATGCCAGGAGCATGCAGATATACTGCCGGGTACCCAACAAGGACCCTACTATGCAGGACAGCCGCGCCGCCTTGCAGGCGCTCGACCCGGCCACCCTAGGCCACCAGCTCTTCGAAGCCAGTCCCGACTGCGTCAAGTTGCTCGATGGGAGCGGCCATATCGTCGCGATGAACAGCAACGGCCTGCGCGCCCTCGAACTCGACGGTATCGAGGCGGTACGCGGCCAGCCCTGGTCCGCGTTGTGGCCTGAGGCGAGCCGTGCCGAGGTCGAAGCCGCGATGGCGGCGGCACGCAGCACCGGCCTCGGCCGCCTGCGCGCACCCTGCCCGACCGCTGGCGGCACCGTCAAATGGTGGGAGGTCACGGTCAGCCGGGTCGGCCACGACGGCCTGCTGGCGAACTCGCGCGACATCACCGGCCAGGTGCGCGCCGAGGCCGAGCGTGAAGGCCTGCTGGCCCAGCTGCGCGGCGCCAAGCAGCGCATGGAAGACGTGTTCCGCCAGGCGCCGGCCTTCATGTGCGTGTTCACCGGCCCGAATCACGTGTTCGAGCTGGAAAACGAGCGTTACCTGCAGCTGGTCGGCGGCCGCTCCAACATCGGCGTGCCGCTGCGCGAGGCGCTGCCCGAAATCGCCGGCCAGGGTTTCCTCGAACTGCTGGACGGGGTGTACCGCAGCGGCGAACCGGTATTCGGCAACGACGTGCCGGTGATGCTGCAGCGCCGCCCGGATGCGCCGCTGGAGCGCCGCTTCGTCGACCAGGTCTACATGCCGCTGCGCGACCCCGCCGGCCGGGTGACGGGCATCCTGGTACACGGCATCGACGTCACCGACCGCAAGCTCGCCGAGATCGAGCTGTACGAAAGCCGCGAACGCTTCCAGAAGATCGTCAGCCAGGCCGCCACCGGCGTGGTGCAACTGGACCACGAGGGCCGCATCACCCTGGTCAACCAGAAGTACTGCGAAATGGTGCAGCGCACGGAGGCAGAACTGCTGGGCGCCAGCGTGCTCGACGTCACGGCACCCGATTCGGTGCCGGTGACACTGGACGCGGTGCAGCGCTTGGCGGCGGGGGAGGCCGGTGTCGTCGTCGAGAAGGAATACCTGCGCCGCGACGGCAGCGTGATGCCGGCCACCAGGAGCGTCAACGCGCTACGCGGCCCGAACGGCGAATTCCAGGGCCTGGTGGCAATCGTGGTCGACACCACCGAAAGCCGGCGCGCCGCCGAGAAGCTGCGCGCCAGCGAGGAGCGCTACCGCACCCTGTTCGAATCGGTCGACCAGGGCTTCTGCATCTTCGAGATGATCTTCGACGCGCAGGACCGGCCGGTCGACTACCGCTTCCTCGAGATGAATCCGATGTTCGAGGCCCATACCGGCCTGCACGACGCGGTGGGCAGGACGGCGCGCGAGATGATCCCGACCCTCGACGCATTCTGGTTCGAGACCTACGGCCGGGTCGCGCAAACGGGCGAGCCGGTGCGCTTCGAGAACGAAGCCCCTGCGATGGGCCGCTGGTTCGACGTCTACGCCACCCGCCTCGGCGGACCGGCTAGCCGCCGGGTGGCCCTGCTGTTCAGCGACATCACGGCGCGCAAGCAGTCCGAGGAAACCCTGCGCAAGCTGGCCAGCGACCTGGAAGAGGCCGACCGGCGCAAGACCGAGTTCCTGGCCACCCTGGCGCACGAGCTGCGCAACCCGCTGGCGCCGATCCGCAGCGGCCTGTCGGTCATGCGCCTGAAGGGCGACAACGCCGCCTCGGTGGCGCGGGTGCGCGAGATGATGGAACGCCAGGTCAGCCACATGGTGCACCTGATCGACGACCTGCTCGACATCGCCCGCATCAGCGGCGGCAAGCTGGAACTCAAGAAGGAACGCGCCGACCTGCGCGGCGTGCTCGCGAGCGCCGTCGAGACCAGCCTGCCGCTGATCGAGACCGGCCGCCACGAGCTGTCAGTGGACGTGCCGGCGCATGCGGTGCCGGTCGAGGCCGACGTGACCCGCATCGCCCAGGTGGTGGCCAACCTGCTCAACAACGCCGCCAAGTACACCCCGAGCGGCGGGCGCATCGGCCTGTCCTTGCGCATCGAAGGATCCGAGGCGCTCATCGCGGTATCGGACAACGGCATCGGCATCCCCCGGGAGGAACTCAGCTCGGTGTTCGAGATGTTCAGCCAGGTCGGGCACCACCTGGAACGCGCCCAGGGCGGGCTGGGGATCGGCCTGTCGCTGGTGCGGCGGCTGGTGGACATGCACGGCGGGTCGGTGGCGGCAGCGAGCGGCGGGCCGCACGCCGGCAGTACCTTCACCGTGCGCCTGCCGCTGGCCGAAGGCGCCCAGGATACGCCGCAGCGGACCGCCCCGGAGACCGCGGACGGCGCCGCCGGCGGCACCCGGATCCTGGTGGTGGACGACAACGTCGACGCGGCAATGACGCTGTCGATGATCCTGGAAGCCTGCGGCTACGTGACGCAGGTGGCGCATGGCGGCATCGAGGCCCTGGCGGCCGCGCAGGCCTTCCGGCCGCAGGTGGCCTTCCTCGACATCGGCATGCCCGGCATGGACGGCTACGAGACCGCACGCGCGATGCGCAGGCTGGAAGGGCTGGAAGACGTCAGGCTGGTGGCGCTGACCGGCTGGGGCGCGGAAAGCGACCGCCGCAAGTCGAACGAGGCCGGCTTCGACCAGCACCTGACCAAGCCGGTACAGCTGGACGTGGTGCAGGACCTGCTGGCCAGGCTCGCCGCCTGAAGATTCAAGCCTGGCGATGTCCCAGCGCGATGCAGGCGGCGCCGGCCAGCGCCAGCCCAACGCCGAGATAGTCGCTCCACACCGGCCTGATGCCGTCCACGATCCACAACCAGGCCAGCGCGGTGGCGATGTAGACCGCGCCGTAGCTGGCGTAGACGCGCCCGCTGGCGGCCGGGTGCAGGGTCAGGAGCCAGACGAAGGCCGCCAGGCTGAGGGCCGCCGGAACCAGCAGCCAGGCGGAGCCCTTCCCGGTCAGCCACAGCAAGGGCAGGTAGCAGCCGAGCAGCTCGGCGATGGCGGTGACAAAAAACAGGCCGGCCATGCGGCTGAAGGGCAGGAGATCGAAGGGCATGGATGGACGCGCTTGTGGAAAACGCCCATCTTATCCTCAGCTCAGTTCAGCACAACGCCTGTGCCTCGAACCACGCGCGGCTGACCGCATCCGCCGGGAAGAAGGATTCCAGGCGCAGCTCGTGCACCGTCACGTCGTGCGGCGTGCCCAGCGTGGTGATGGTGGTGAACAGGTTCAGCGTCACCTCGTCCTTGCGCAGCTGGACCGGCAGGAAGGGCAGGGCGCGGCGGTCCAGGTTGGGCTGGCTGGCCGCCCCGGCGATGCCGGGAAAGGCCATCAGCTCGTCCAGCAATGCACTCGCCTCGCTGCCCGGCCCATCGCCCATCGCCTCGCGCTGCACCCATTGCAGCAGGTCGGTGCAGACGTCTTCCCAGTTCAGCAAATGGCGCCGCAGGCCGTCCGGATCGAGCGTCAGCTTGAGCACGTTGACCGAGCCGTCGCGCGGGATCGGGGCATGGGCCGGCATGCCGAGGAAAAAACGCATCATGCGGGCGGCCGGCTCGTTCGCCATCACCAGGTTCCACAGGCGGTCGACCACCAGGGCCGGATAGGGCGCCTGCTGGGCCAGCATGAAGTCGAGCGCCTGCATCACGGCCGCCAGCTCCGGGTCCGACAGGCTGCGCTCGCGGTAGGCCGGCGCGAAGCCCGCCGCCAGCAGCATCGCGTTACGCTGGCGCAGCGGGATGTCGAGCACCAGGCCCAGCTTGAGGATCAGCTCGCGGCTGGGAGCCGCCCTGCCCGTCTCCAGGAAGCTCAGGTGGCGCTGCGAGATCCCGGCATCCACCGACAGTTTCAGCTGGCTGGTCCCGCGCTTGCCGCGCCAATAGCGCAGCGCGGCGGCGAAATCGCTGAAGTACTGGTTGTCCACTGCGCGCGCTGCGGTATCCATGGCTTGCCTCCCGATCCGGTTTGCGGCCGATTGTGGCCCAGGCTTCACGCCTTGTCGAGGAAACCAGTGACGCTGGCCAGGCGGCCGTCGCCGGCCACCACGGCGATGTCGGTGCCATGTGCCACGCTGTCGCCATCCGGGGCGCGCAGGGTCCACGAAAAGCGCACCACGTTGTTGTGGCCGTCCGGCACGCCGGCCAGCTCGAAGCGGTGGCCGGGGAAGCGCAGCTGGGCGCCGGCGATCAGGGTCTCGATGCCTTCGTGGCCGCTGCCCTGCATCAGCGGGTCGACGTAGCGGGCGTTGGCGGTGAACAGCTGGCGGACGTGGGCGCGGCGCGCGGCGCCGTCGGCTTCGTTCCAGGCGGTCAGGTACTGGCGGGCAATCGTGCTTGCGTTGTTCATGATCATCTCCTGTGGGTGCTGTCGTATCGACAGGCGCCATTCTCCGCAGGCGGCTGGGGGCTGGCGATTACCTGTCAGGTAATGGTGACCGGTGCCTGCGCCACCGATTCGCGATCCGGCGTATCCTGCCAGGGACAGACCTTATTTTGGCGGTGGATACCTTGAGCGAGCAGACACTTTCAGCAATCAAGCTCGGCGCGCAGCAGCTGGCGGACGTGGTCACCCTGCCCGCCCGGCAGCGCTATACGCGCTTCGTGCAGCAGGTGGCAGAGTCGGGCGAAATATGGGGGCTGTACCGCGACGGCTGGGCGCTGGCCAAGACCGACGACGGCACCCTGGTGTTCGCCATGTGGCCCGCCAGCGAATTCGCCGACCTGTGCGCGGAATACGAATGGGATGGCTACGAGCCGCAAGCCTTTCCGCTGGACGACTTGATGAGCGATTTGCTGCCCCAGCTGGAAGAGGATGGGGTATTGCCGGGCATTTTCTACACCCCGGGAGACCGTGGCCTGACGCCGACCGCGACTATGCTGCGGATGGACCTGGAGCGCGAGCTGAGCCGGCGATAGATACCGTCTTGCCCGTCAAGCCCTACATCGCAAATTTTGGGTCGTAGGGCTTGCCGCTGTGGAGCACGCCAAAGCAGAGGTGAGCCAGCTTGCGCATTGCTGCACCAATGGCTGCCATCTTTGACTTGCCTTTTGCGAGCAGCCGGTCGTTGAGCGCCTTGATGTGTGGGTTACAGCGTCGTGCAACAACGGCAGGCATGTACAGTACCTTGCGTAAATAAGCTGGGCCAGCTTTGGACAAGCGTGGCCGGCCACGTACCGACGAGCCGGATTGCCACTCTACAGGCACCAGGCCAAGATAAGCGGCCAGCTGCTCGGCACGCTCAAACGTTCGCCCTGCAAATAATGCTGTCATGTGTCCTGAGACGCGTGGACCAACACCTGGAATGGTCTCGAGAAGGTCCTTCTTATTGCGCAGGTCTGGATCGTTGTCGATGTGCTCGGCGATCATTTTTTCGAGCCGCTTAAGCTCGGCCTCGTGGAAGGCGATCGATTGAGCGATCGATTCCCCTACTGCTTCAGGAGCTGGGCTGAAATTGTTCGCTTCCTGTCGATTGCGTTCGCGCTGCAAGTCGTCAGCTACAGCGTCACGCCGTGTCAGCAGTGCTTTGAGCCTGCGCGCTGACTGTGATGGCGGCTGCCATGGCGCAGGATTTTGTGTGGCGCCATACCGCGCCAGCACAGCACTATCTGCTTTGTCGGTCTTGGTCTTGACGCCCAAGCCCTGCGCGAATGCACGCAGCTGGGCCGGGTTGACGAGTGAGACCACCAAGCCTGCATCGGCCAACGCCAGTGCAGCGTTTTCATGGTACATCCCGGTCGGTTCCATCACCACATGCGGCTTGACCACCTTCTGTTTGTCTAGCCAGTCGAGCAGCTGGGTAAAGCCCGCAGGCGTATTTGTCAGGGACTTCGATTTCAGCTTCCCGCTCGATGTATCGAGCAGCATGCAATCAAGCTTGGCTTTGGCAACATCCACGCCCAGGTAAAACATAGATTCTCCTCGTGTTCTCGATCATCACACCCACTCTCCTTGTGCATACAGGGTCATAGCCCTTGGCTACCGTCCAGTGTTTGGTATGGTGTGGGAACGAGGTGAAGGGCTTGATCTACCTTCCAAGGTCGAGCCTTAAGGGTGGGCACAAACTGGTCTTCACCTCAATTGCTAACCACCAATGAGAACAAGATACAAGGGTGGGCGGGTTTCCCGCCCACGCGGTGATAGTTAGCATCAGAAAAACGAGCATGATGATCTTGCAGCCGCTTGACCGCGTGGGGTAATCCGGGCCAGTGGCCCGGATTACGAGCCGCCCACCCTACAAATTCAGTTCGTAGCGCACGTCGCGCCGGTCCTCGGTCTGCAATCCCTCGACCAGGTAGGCATCCCAGCCCAGCCGGCCTTCATCCCCTTCCAGCCGCACGTTGCGCACGTCGGCCGCCAGCAGCACCAGCTCCACCTCGTATTCGAGCGACAGCCCGGTGAACATCGCCAGCATGCTGCGCAACGCCCGCGCGGCCAGCCCGCCCGGCAGGAAGTCGTTGAAGCCGGCCCGGTCCAGCGGACCCACCACCAGGCGCAGGCGCAGGTCGCGCTGCCAGACGCGCGCGCCGGCGATGGCGCCCCCACCGAGCACCGCATTGTCGCTGCCCAGGATGGTTTGCTGCCCTGCCGGCACCTCGTACCAGCAGCCGACGAACTGCTCGGCATGGACGCGCTGCCCGAAATATTCCGACAATACCCGCCCCAGCTGCACGCTCGAGGCCGGGCGCTGGCGCATCGCACCGGCAAAGTAGGCGATCGACTCGTCCAGCACCGCCCCGTCCTCGCTGCCGGCCAGGCGCCGCCGCAGTGCGCCGCTGCCCAGGCCGGCCAGGCTCAGGAGCAGGGGCAGGAAGGCGTCGTGGCCGTCGCGCTGGTATTGCAGCGCCAGGCGGTACTTGCGCCAGGCTTCGTAGAACAGGGCCAGCGTGCGGTTGGAAAAGGTGTCGAGGAAGGCGCGCGCGCCTTCGGCTTCCGATTCCCCCTTTTCCAGCGATTGGTGCTCGGCGATGCGCTCGGTGTAGTGCAGGGGCAGCACGCCGTGGCCGCCCAGCAGGCCCATGAAGGACGGCGTCAGGCGCACGTACTTGAGCGTTCCCGCGTCCAGCGCGGCAGCCAGCGCCGCAGGCCCAGTATCGATGTCGCGCGGCTCGGCCTGCACCGCTTCGAGCTGGCTGGCCGGAAAACCGAGCGAGACCGAATTCTGGAAGCGCAGGTACTGCGCCACCAGGTCGCGCGAGGGCTTGCCGCGCCGGCGCAGCCACAGCTCGAGCATGCGCACCGCCTGGACGTACTCGAAGCGGTAGGGCTCGCGAAACAGGCGCTCGATTACAGCAGGCTCAAATCGCCGCTGCGGGGCTGGCATGTCAATATCTCTTCTCCGGTTTTGCTCGATGCGATCACCAGCTGGGTGAAGCTGTTGGCATGCACGTACAGCGCCAGGAAGCGCTCGACCACCTGGGCAAAGGCATGGATGCCGCTGCCGACAAAGGCTTCCTCGTCGATGCTGAGCCGGACTTCGACGCCGCGCACCAGGCAGGTGAAGGGATTCCCGGCCAGCCAGGCGGTGGTGGGACGCTGGGCGATCGCCTTGATGCCGCCGATCTGGCGCTGCGAGGAGGGCGAGCGGGGCAGGTCGTACAGGGCCAGCATCTCGCGGAAGGCATCGACCCCGCCGTCGGCCAGCGACAGGTGGTTCAGCGCCAGGTGCGAGATCAGGCGCCAGTGCGCGCTGCGTCCGCTGGCGAAGCGGTGGGAGCTTGTCGGCTTGCGCAGGAAGGCGATCGACCGCACGCTCGAGCCGCCTTCCAGGAACAGGTCGCCGCCCTGCTGGCCATAGCTCAGGCTGGCCGGCAGGTCGCGGTTGGTGCAGGTGAGTTCGATGTTCAGGGTGTCGGTTTCCACCTCGCCCGGGTCGAAGTCGATGTCGACGATCGACACCTGGGTTTCGAAACCGGGACTCCTGTCCGCCAGTGACGCGTCGCGCCGCACCGCATAGTAGTGGCCGGCGTCATCCGGCATCTGCGCGTGCTTCAGCGCGTAGAAGGGGCGGAACTGCACCAGGGTCTCGCCCTGCGGGGTCTGGCGGATCAGGCTCAGGGACTCGATCGCATAGACCTCGTAGGCAAAGGCGCGCCGTGCGTCGGCCAGCACCGGATAGCTGGCGCTGGTGTGCGTCACGCGGATCGGTTCGCCGCGCTGGCGGAACAGGTTGATCACCGGGGTGCAGCCCAGCAGCACGTTGTTGGTGGACAGGGTGCCGAGCATGCGCGCCAGGTTCGAATCGGAACGCACGCCGGACAAGGCCAGGTGCAGGGTCAGGGTGCGCGCACCGGGAGGCGCATGCGCGGCCAGCGCCTGCAGATCGATGTCGACGAAGTTGAACTTCTCGGGGAAGCAGAAGTATTCGGCCAGCAGGCGGTAGGCTGCGTGCGAGCGCGCCGGGAAGTCGATCAGCGATTCCTCTTCGTCGAAGCCGGCGGGGTGCACCGGGATGGCGGGCAGCGCAGTCCAGCGGCCGCTGTTGTCGGCTTCGACATACGCTGCGACGCCGCGCATGAAGAGAGCGTCGCGCAGGGCCGCGCAGAACGAGGGCTCGCCGTCGATGAAGACGCGCAGCAGCGGCAGCGCGAGCTGGGCGATCGAAGCCTGTTCGCAGGTAGAGGACACGGTGAGGCTGATGCTGGAAGACGCATTCCCCGGCAGGCGCACGGCGTCGGGGGCGTCGATGATGGACGAGAAGGCGGCGCGGGCAAGCGCCAGCGGCGCCACCGTGACCGGATAAACCGTGCGGAAGGTGCAGGCCGCGCCGCGCACCGGGCGCGTGTTCAGCTGGGTGCCGCGCGCGATGGTGCTGGTGCCGGCCTGCTTGGCGGCGCCGCCAAAGTCCATGCGCGCGATCGAGCACGAAGGGAAGGGGCGCAGGTAGTGCGGATACAGCACCTCGAACAACGCTTCCGTGAACTCCGGGTAGTCGTCGTCGAGGCGCTTGGCGATGCGTGCGTTGAGCAGCGCAAAGGATTCGATCATGCGTTCGGTATGCGGGTCTTCGCACACCTCGCCGCTGATCAGGAGGCGCCCGGCGATCCGTGGATAGCGCTCGGCGAACTCGCGCAGGTCGCGGCGCAGGTAGCCGAGTTCGCTCTCGTAATAGGGCAGCATCTGGTCCATCTTCAAGCCCCCGGCGCCGCGGTGCGCGCTGCCTTGCCGGCCTTGCTGATGCTGTACTGCAGGGTCGATGGCGTCAGGACGGCGTCGAAGTTGACCGGCTCCTGCGACACGCTGGCCACCAGCACGGCGGTGATCGAAAAATTCAGGCGGTTCACCGACTCGCCGTGCAGGTCGAGATTCGCCCGTATGTTGCGCAGGCGCGGCTCGTGGCAGGCGATGGTCTTCTCGATACTGGCGCAGATGGACGCGCGGTCGGTCGGGCTGGACAGGCAGCGGTCGGCGAAGTCGTTCAAGCCATAGGTGACCATCGAGCGACTGCATTCGGGATAGGCCTTGAGCGCGCCCTCCGGAATGCTGGAACGTGTGTTGAGCAGGGACTCGAGGTCACGCGCCACCGTGTCCTTCAGCTCGTCGATCGTCAGCCTTTGCGCGGCAGGCTTGCCCGGCCCGCGGCTCGGCATGCCCAGCAGGCGGTCGAACAAGCCTGGCGTGTAACCCTTCATCGCACTCCCCTTTGTGCCGCCGTGTGGACGGCAAAAAACGAAATTCGATGTTGCCATGCCGGGCAGCGTCAACGTTTGATCAACTTCACATGGGCAACCCTTTCCAGTTGTTATGGTTTCTCGGGTAGGTTCCGCCAAATCAAACCAAACATTGAGGGAAGGCAGAGATGACTAGCAAAGTTCTCTGGGGCGAAGGCCTGTTATTGCGTCCACAGCACTTCCAGCGGCAAGACCACTATCACGAACAATGCCTCCACAAGAGCATCAAGGCCGTCCATCCCTATGCCTGGGGCGTGGAGGCCCTGCAGGTCGACCGCGAAGCCCTGGCCAACAGCATGCTGCGGCTGCTGGCCCTGGCGGTGCGCTTTCAGGACGGGGAGCTGGTCGACGCCCCGGACGTCGACGCCCTGCCCGAGACGGTGGACCTGAGCCTGCTGCCGCCCTCGCAGCAGACCATCACCTATTACGTCGCCCTGCCCGGCATGAAGCCGTTCAGCGGCAATTTCACGCCACCCGGGCAGGCCAGCAACACGGCGCGCTTCGTGCAGGCGAACCAGGAAACGCCCGACCTGTACACCCAGGCCGCGCCGGTGCAGCTGGCCTACCTGAAGAAGGCGGTGCGGCTGGTGTCGGAGGCGGAGCCGCGCGACTCCTACATCCACTTCCCGCTGCTGCGGCTGCGGCGCGCCTCCACCGGCGGCTTCGAGATGGACGAGAGCTTCGTGCCGCCGACGCTATCGACCGGCGCCGCGCCGGTGCTGTTCCAGCAGCTGCGCCGCCTGCTCGACGCGCTGCAGGCCAAGACTGCCGCCCTGTACGGGCACCAGCGCGAGCCGAGCCGCAACGTGGTCGAGTTCCGCTCGGGCGACATGTCCTCGTTCTGGCTGCTGCACACGGCCAGTTCCGCGTATGCGACGCTGACCCACCACTTCCACCATCCGGCCCTGCATCCGGAGCGCCTGTACGAGCAGCTGCTCGACCTGGCGGGCGGCCTGATGACCTTCTCCAAGAGCTGGACCTTGGGCGACCTGCCGCCCTACCAGCACAACGATCCGGGACCGTCCTTCACCAAGCTGCATGCGATCATCCGCGAGCTGCTCGACACGGTGATCTCTTCCAAATACTTCGCCATCGCCCTCAGCGAGGTGCGGCCGTCCTACCACATCGGCGCGCTCGACTCGGGCAAGATCGACGAGCGGACCACCTTCTACATCGCCGTATCGGCCGCCATTCCCGCGGTGGAGCTGGTGGACGTGGTGCCGCTGCGCTTCAAGGTCGGCGCGCCGGACGACGTCGAGAAGTTCGTGCTGTCGGCGCTGCCGGGCGTGCGGCTGCAGTACGCGCCGCAACTGCCGGCGGCAGTGCCGGTGCGTCCCGAGACCTGCTACTTCGTGCTGGAGGCGAAAGGGCCGATGTACGAGCGCATGCTCAAGGCCCAGTCGATCTCGATCTACGTCCCGGCCGGCCTGAAGGAACTGCGGCTCGAGCTGCTGGCCGTCGCCGCATGAACGCAGCGCTTGATTTTCCCGCCCTGGGCATTTTCGGCACGGGGCTGAGCCAGCACGCACGGCTCATCACCCTGGCAAGCAGCCAGGAGAGCGGCCTGCCCGAATCCCTGGTGGCGGAAGCGTTCAGCGGGGTCGAGGCGGTCAATGCACTGTTCGCGTTCGACGTGGATGCGCTCAGCACCTCGACGGACCTCGACCTGGGGCTGTTCATCGGCGAAGAGCTGAGCATCGGACTGCTGCAGCCGGACGGTTCGCGGCGCATCTGGCACGGACTGTGTACGTCGGCCTCCTGGCTGGGAGCGGATGGCGGCGTGGCGCGCTACCGCCTGCGGCTGGAGCCGGCGCTATCGATGCTGGCGCTGCGGCGCGACAGCTACATCTTCCAGGACAAGAACGTCCGCGACATCGTCTGTGAATTACTCGCGGATTATCCACAGCTGCGTTTTGATGTCGACATCACGCAGGAACTGCTGCCGCGCACGGTCTGCACCCAATATCGGGAGAGCGACCTGGATTTCTTCACGCGGCTGCTGGCCTCGGAAGGCCTGAGCTGGCGCTTCGAGCATGAGCAGGCGGAGGATGCGGAAGATGGCGCGCACGGTCAGGGGAAGCACCGGCTGATCGTGTTCGACAGCAGGGCGATTGCGCCCGCCACGCCGGGCGGTGAGGTCCTGCGCTTTCATGGCGTGCGCGCTACCGAGCAGGATGATGCCATCGACGGCTTCCGGGCGCGCCGCAGCGTGCAGGCCAACAGCGTCGCGATCAGCAGCTGGGATCCGGCGCAGCTGCTGGCGCCCGCGTACGAACACGTTTCGCATCTCGATGCGGGGGACCTGCCGCCGCTGCACCTCTACGACGGCAGCGGGGAACGCATCGCCACCGAACGCATCGCCACCGAACGCGGCGCCGCCGATACGCACAGCGAATTGATGCTGCAGGCGCTGGAACTCCATAACAAGGTGTTCGACGGGAGCGGGGCGGTGCGCAGGCTGGCGGCGGGGCATGCTTTTTACCTGAGCCAGCATGAGCGCTATCCCGACGGCGAGAACGCCTTCAAAGTGCTGTCGGTGCGGCACGAGGCGCGCAACAACTTCCGGACCGGGGTGGCGGGCCCCGTCTCGTCCGGTATCGAACATGGGACCTACCGCAATACGTTTTCCTGCGTGCGCGAAGTGGTGCCGCTCGTGCCGCGCCTGACGCTTGCGCCGCACCGGACCACGGCGCCGGGGCCGCAGTGTGCCCTGGTCGTTGGGCTGGCGGATGCGGTATCGACCACCAACCGCGATCACCAGGTGCGCATCCAGTTCGCCTGGCAGCGGGGCGCGCGCCCGAACCCGGGCGGGATGGCGCACAACACCGACGACAAGGGCTGCGCGCCGGGGAACGAGACCTCCGGCACCTGGGTGCGCGTGGCCGAGGCGCTGGCCGGGCCGAACTGGGGCACGGTGTTCACGCCGCGTATCGGGACCGAGGTGCTGGTCGACTTCATCGAAGGCGATATCGACCGGCCGGTGATCGTGGCGCAGCTTTATAACGGGTCGGACCTGCCGCCGTTCTCGGCCGGCGTCGACTCAAACGCCAACCATGCAGGCGTGCTGTCGGGGATCCATACCCGCAACTTCGACGGCAGCGGCTACAACCAGTGGCAGATCGACGACACGACCGGGCAGCTGCGCATGCGGCTGGCGACCAGTGTCGGGCTTAGTCAACTCAATCTCGGCTACCTGATCCATCAGGAGCCTGGGACCTCACAGCGTGGTGGGTATCGCGGCAGTGGGTTCGAACTGCGTACCGATGCCTGGGCGGTGATTCGCGGCGGGGAAGGTGTGTTGTTATCCACACGCGCCCGGCCTGCATTGGGCCCCAGCGTGACCTCGACGCAGATGGATGTGGCGGAGGCGGTGGCGCAGTTCAAGCGTGCGCAGGAGCTGTCTTCCAAGTTGGCAGATGCGGCGGCGGCGCAGCAGGCCTTGTTCAGCAAGGATGCCTTGAAGGCGCAAGAGACGTTTATCGAGCAGATCGATCCTGCGGCCAAAGGCAAGTATGAAGGGCCAGTGAATGGGCAGCCGGCGTTCAAGGCCAAGCCGGGGTCGCGCGAGCTCGACATGTCGCAACCTGTGGAGAAGTTCGGGTCGCCGATCGTGCTGATGGATTCGGCGGCCAGCATCAACTGGGCGACGCCGGCGTCGACGGTGCTGTACGCGGGGAGGCATCTGCACTGGACGACGCAGTCGGATCTGCACATGACGGCGGGGCATACGTTTTCGTCGGTGTCGGGTGGGGCTACCAGCCTGTTTACCCACTCGGGTGGGATTCAGGCGATTGCGGCGAATGGGCCGGTGTCCTTGCAGGCGCATACGGATGCGTTGGAGATCCTGGCGGACAAGGAGATCACGGTGATCTCGGTGAATGACTGCATCGAGATCAAGGCAAAGGAAAAGATCGTGCTGCAGGCGGGGGAGTCGTCGATCACGCTGGAGGGTGGGGACATTACGTTTGCGTGTCCGGGGACGTTTTCCGTCAAGGGTGGACAGCACGTGTTTGATAAGGGCGGTCGCCAGACTGCCAATCTCCAGAACCTGCCGAGTGAGCTGGGCGAGGAAGAGCCTCACTGGATTTCACTGAACTACCTGGATGCTGAGGTTGGGGAAGGCATCCCTGACGTGGAGTACGAAATCCATTTCGATAAGGGGCCCGTGCTGACGGGGACACTGGACGCGAACGGGAAAGCACGTCATGAGAACGTCGACAACAAGCCAGTGAAAAAGGTGGTGTACAAACCGCGCAAGCCGAAGGACGAAAAACCACATGACCCCTTGCAAAAGTTACTTGGTTGATCGCGACATCTGCCCACTGTCTTCGTCGGAGTAATCCATGCCTGACATTAATACGACACAGATGCGTGATGCCCTCGCCTGGACCACGAACGAGCAGCGCCCCGAGGAAGAGGTAAGTTCCAATCCATGGGAATGGTTCTGGCAGGCGGTTCAGGGGGACTTCAATGAGAACCGCTCTACCGGGCAGATCGTCGCCGACGCGGCGATATCGATGATTCCTTTGGTCGACCAGATCTGCGATGTACGGGACTTGATTGCCAATTGCAAGAAGCTCAAGGAAGACACGTCCGACACATGGTCTTGGGTAGCGCTTGCTTTGACGCTGATCGGCTTGGTTCCTTTCCTCGGTTCTTTTGTGAAAGGTGTTTTAAAGATCTTCTTTGCCTTTATTCGACGCGCCGGCGGAAACGCCATTATAAGCGCCGTGGACAAGGCTATTACATGGGTTGTAGCGCTGCTCCGTCGAAGAGTTTTTCAAAAATATCTGCGAGAACACAAAATCGATGATGTTTTCTCTTGGCTGGCTAACGAAATCAAGAAAGTCAAATCGAAGACTGGTGCTACAGAACTTATCAAAGCATTCGATTCCGCGATCGCAACATTGCGACAACTTACGGCCAAGGTCGCTCATATTCCAGTGGTCGGTCCTAAGGCCACTCAAGCATTAGAGCAAGTGATGTGGGTACGCTCTCGTGCGACCGAAGGAATAGCAAAGGTCAATCTTACTATTGACGCCATATTTGATGCAGTCATTCTGCGCTTGTTGGACGAAACGGCACTAAGCAAGAAAGCGATTGTCAATCTTAACAATGTGCATTATCGCGGTGCGTTACCTGAAGCGACTGCAGTTACGTTGATGCGAAAGCCGCGTCCGTGTCCAAAATGGCTTAGCGAAGGTAACCCCCGTTGGGCTGAGGCAATACCTGATGATTATTTTGACAAAGTAGCGAAAAAAGTTAAAGAAGGATGGCCAAAATTAACTGAACAAAATATCCGATCTTTTCATAAATTAGTTGCTGATGAAATAAAAGGACCGGCACGTCTTATTCGTATTCTTTCGCCTAACAGTCGAGCGATGAGCGATTGCTGGATTAGCGAAAAGGTTTTTAATGAAATTCAAAATTCTCCCGATCCACGTGCTGCTTGGCGAAAGTATTTAGCCGTCTGGCCTGACTGGAACGTGAACGGTCAATTTGTCATTTACGATGTAAAACCCGGCGAAACACTGAAGGTATGGCGAGGTCCAGCATCTAGTCAGAAGAAGGACGCATTACCGGACAGGCATTTGGAAGGTGGTGGAGAACAAATAGTATTCAACGTCGAAAGAAGCGATCGACGCAACGACATAATGAGGTATTACAAGAAAAATGATAAAAACACTTTACAGGAGTCAATTACTCAGGATGCATTTTACAAATTGCCAAAATCAGAACAAGAAGAATACTTGGCGATTCGACAAAAGATTACTCATCCAAACATAAGTGGCCCTTTCGAAACTGGATGGGGTTATACGGATTTTGATGGCACTGGATTTTCGGAAAAAATTGGTTTGCCTGCCTTACCCGGGCAAGTGACCGCTTTTAAGCCATAGTCTTTAATTTGAACTTGGAAGAAAAAATGATTTCAGAACAACCTTTGACGCCGTGGCAAAAGAAGCAAGCTACACTGCTCTATTTTTTTGCTTCTGATGAATACCTAAAAGGACTTCATGAGCGCGTTCGTGAGCTTCAGAAATTTGTCGACCAGCTATTAGACAAAAGCCAGGAAGAAGGCCGGGATCGTTTTCTGAAAGATTCCCAATGGGGCAACCGTGACACAAGCGAAAATTGGTCTAATCATGGATGGTCGTTTCTAGCGGATTTTGGAATATCAGTGGCAAGACACTTAGCAGATCATGCATCTGAAATTTATCATGTAACCGGGGCTTATCAATGTGGCCGGGGAATGGCAGAATTCTCCATGCAGTGGGCTTTACCAGCTGAGGAAGAAAAGTTTGATGCAATGTTTGCCTCAATTACTAGATATGCTGGCTACATTGACCAAACAATGGAAAAAGGACAGATCGATGGCAGATGGCGTGATTTTGGTCTTACTTTAGCATGGCAAAAACACGCATCAAGATTTTCGCAACTGCCCAAGTTTAGAATCCGCGAAGATATTAGTTGTGAAACTGGAGATATTCCTCCAAAAACCGGAGTATATGTATCCTCTGAGTTTCCTAATGGCGCTATGCAATTTGCATGGAACGGTAATGAATACGGAAAGCTTCTAGAGTGTTCCATCTTTAACGATCTAGGTCAACGCGCCCTTGCCAACGTCGGCAGATCTAAACTATGGCTAGATGGTCAAGCAATGCTTGAATTCGTCAGGAAAAACGCGAACGACCCGCAATTAAAAGAAGATCCGTTTTACTCCGAAGACTTTACTCCAGACCTTGCTCCAAGTCTCGTTGCGCGTAATGCATTCACATCCGCGCCTTCAAAGTGGTTTTACGTTGAACGTCTGGAAGGCGAATTTGAAGAAATCGATACTGAGGTTGATCAGATAGAACGTAAACAGCAACGCGTTGAAGCAGGAGAGCACTGCGAGATGAGCGGCTTTTATTTCAGCCCAGCGTCTCCAGGTTCACGCCGCTTTTTCGGCAAGGGCGACGTCTTCCCTAAACTGGATTCTAGCTACGGAAATACGATATGGCAGTTGGATGAAAAACAGGATTAGACGCCGTTGTTCAATGGGTTAAGACTTTTCAAGGAGACATCATGGCAGGTCCACTGATCAAGCTTGGTGACAAAACGTCGCATGGAGGAGTAGTGGTCGAAGCATCCACGCATAGCGATACCGGTGGCGTCGGTATCGCTCGGATGGGCGACAAGACTAGCTGTCCCAAGCACGGATCCAACCCGATCATCAGCGGCGACTCGACCCTGATCATCGACGGCAAACCCGCAGCACGTCACGGCGACAAAACCGCCTGCGGCGCCACGCTGATCGCCGGCCAGCAGGCAACGATAGACAACATCTGAGCGACTGACATGACAACAACTACAACAACACCGGCACGCTTGCCTGCCGAGTGGTTCAAACTAGGCGCCATCGTTATCACCACCTTCATCGTCTGCTGGGCAATCGCGCTGTGGTATTGGCACCAGACGGATCAGAATCCTGGAACCGGCGAACTGACACTGGCCCTGCTCGTTTTCCCCTTGGGCGTCCTGCTCGCTTTATGGGGTAGCCAGAAAGCGATCATGGCCCGTGCCGTATCCATCCCTGCCAGCACCGCCAAGCCGGCTTCTGCCACATCGCGAGCCGATGCGGTACCTGGCACGCCTGTGCTGGCAATCGTCGCCACTGCACTGCGCTCCCCACACGGCGCCTCTGCCGAAGAACTCGCCTGCGCCATCGCCGACAACGAAGCGCGCGCCGACCTGGACAAGGAACTGGTCGACGACAACGGTTTCCCCGTCATGACCGCACGCAGCGACGATGCGCACGACGAAGCGCTGCAGGACGACATTGCCGACTGGCTGTCCAGCCAGGGCCTGCAGGTCCACTTCTCCGAAGAACAATGGCGTGCCATCACTTTGGCCAGCGGCGTAGCAGCCGAACTCGCCAGCATCGCCGCCGGCAACCTGCTGCCTTACGAAGAAAGCCCGCCAACGCTCCAGCTCAGGCTGATGCTCCCCGGTGACTGGCCTGCTGACATCCGACGTGCGGCGACGACGTGGCTCAAGCATACGGTGAGCCAATACGGCTGGCCGGAAGCCAGCATCGTCATCCCGGACGTCCCTGAACAGGAGCACGTCTCACCGGCGACCATCATCACGCAGCTCATGCCGGGCACCTCATCGAGCAAGGCCCTAACGCTAGCCCTCGTCATCGCCTGCGCTTCGCTGATCGGACAGGAAAGCATCGACCGCCTGGCTGCGCAGTCGTCCCTGTTCACCTCCTCGCAAGCCCGTGGCCAGATTCCGGGCGAAGGTGCTGCTGGCTTGCTGTTGACGGACCTGGAACTGGCCCATGCCTGCGGCGCCGAGTTCACATTGCTCGACCCGGTCACCGAGCGCCGTCGCGACACCTCGGCCGACGACACCAAACGCGTCGATGCAAGCCTGCTGCTGGAGCTGGTCGAGCAGGAAAGCAAGGCGGCGGCTGTGGATATCTCCCAGATCACTATGGTCGTCGCCGACACCGCGCATCGTCCCAACCGCGTGCTCGAGCTGATGGGCCTGAGCGCGCCGGCGATCCCGCAGGTCGATGCCGCGGACGACATCATTCGCGTCGGTCTGGGCAGTGGAAGCTGCGGGGCCGTGCCCTTCGTGACGGTACTGGCACTGGCACGGCATTATGCGCTGGAGCGCGGCGCGCCGATCCTTTGCATCGGCAACGAGGATCCTTACCTGCGCAGTGCCGCCCTGGTGCGTCCCCCGGCATAAGCCGCCGGGGTCGCGCATCAGATCGTGAGCGAATTCACCACCAGCTTGCGCTTGCCGTTCGGCGCCAGCGGAATATCGCTTTCTTCCTGCAGCGAGATGTCGAAGAAGCCACCCCAGCGGCGCTGCTGGGCGTCCAGCACGAAGGCGCGCTGTTCGTCGTTCAGGCTGCCATGGCGCGGCACCACCGCCAGCGTGATCTCGCCCGCCTTCTTCTGCCGCACCTGGTACAGGCGCACGAAGTCCCAGGTGACCTCGTCGATGACGATCGACAGCCCGGGAATGCGTTTGCCCGACCGGTCGACCAGGTATTCGTGGCCGCGGCCGTCAACGCCCGGGCAGCGGCCATCCGCATCGATCAGGCCGTAATCATTGGTCCGGTAGCGGATCAGCGGCATCACATCGTTCCACAGCGAAGTCCCGACGATCTCGGGACGATCGCCGTCCATGCGGTTCTCGTTCCAGCCATACAGCTGCTGGAACTGGTAATCCGAGGTGCCGCGGTCATCCACCTGCAGGAAGGCCAGATTGGTTCGTTCGGACAACCCATAGTTCAGCGACACCGGCGCACGGAACAGCCGGCGAATCGACGCCAGCTGCGCCGGCGTCGCCGGTTCGGAAGCCAGCAGCACCGCCTTTACTTGCACATCGAGTTCGCGCGAGTCGACCAGCTCGGCCAGCGCCGTCACCGAACTCGGATAGCCATGCACGTACTCGGGCCGGAAGTGCCTGATGGCTTCCACGATGGCGGCCTTGTGCTGCTCATGCACGTGATAGGGCGACAGCATCAGCCGGTTGCCTACCACGCGCGCCGGTTCTTCGTGCGCCAGGCGGCGCGCATCGGCGCCGATGCGCAGGATGCGCGACTTGTCGAAGGAAAAGCCGAGCTTGCCCCATTCATGCGTAAAGAAGGCTTTCTCGATGTCGGCCAGGCGCTTGGTGCGCCACAGGCCGATGCCCTGTCCGGACGAGCCGCCGCTGGTCGCATACATCAGCTTTTGCGGATCGAGCCGGCGGTCGAGGAAATCGCGCTGCTGCGACATCACCTCTTCCTTGGCCAGGAAGGGGAATGCCGCCAGCACGTGCTGCACCGGTTCGTTCTTGGCCTCCTCGATGCTCAGTTTGACGGTGCGCTGGTAATAAGGCACGTGCTCGAGGGCGTGGACGAGGATCTTGCGCAGGCGCTGCCGGGCCAGATCGGCGATGCTGGCCTGGTCCCGCGACAGCATGTCGAGCACGCTGAAGAAGTCCGGGTGGTACAGCACGCGACTCGGAATGTAGCGGCGCCAGGCGTAGTAGGGTTTGGCGAGCAGGTCGTGGATGCTCATGGCCTCACCCGTTGAGTACGCGCTTGAACTCTTCCGGCGACTTGTCGCCCAGCCCCAGCTTGTCCAGGGTCCGTGCCTCGGCGGCGAAGTCGCGGTCCAGCAGACCGCTGGCGATGACGGTCAGGGCGTCGGCGGTCGGCGTCGGCACCTTCATCAGGCGGCCGATCGAGGACAGCAGCGCCAGGCCCATCGGCACGTCTTCGGTAATGAAACGCGTCTGCAGGGTGGCCGGGCCCTTCGGCCCGCCTTCGCGCGCATAGCGGCGGAACACGGAGATCGAGGGCTGCGACAGGTCTTCTTCGTTGCGGAACTTGCACTCGTCAAAATAGGGCGAGGGCTTGCCGCCGGTGGCGGCGATGACGGCGTTCTTCTCGGCGTCGAGCTTGTACAGCAGGTTCAGAACCGAGGGCGTGAAGGCTTCGCGGTACATCCAGAATTCGCCTTCCGAATGCTCGATGCGGCTGGCTGACAGCAGGGTGCCGATGGTGTGCACGATCAGGTTCGGATTGTGCATGGCGGACTCGACCACATTGGTCCGGGTCGCGACATAAGTCGGGAACAGGCGCGCGGCGCGTTCCAGCCCTTCGGCGGCGCGCTCCCGCGGCAGGAAGGCCAGGGCATTACGCGTGTTGCGGAACAGGACGTTGACGACGCCCGGTTCGACGATGCGTGCGTCGTAGGGCAGGCTTTCGCCTTCCGCCAGCAGGAAGCCTTCCTTCTGCTGGTAGGGCAGGAAGTAGCAGGATCCCATGTAGCCCGGCGCCAGCAGCACCAGCTGGTGCGCCTTCAGGTAGGGGCCGATCAGCGCGGCGATCTCGGCATGGCATTGGGTCTGGGTGGTGATGATGATCGCGTCCGGCGTCTCGGCGAATGCTTCGCCGACATCGCGCGTGGCCAGGGCAATCGACGCCGTGCTGGTCTCGCCGCCTTTGGGATTGCTGATGAGCTTGATCGTGCGGGTCTCGCGCACGGTATCGAAATTCTGGTCGTGCAGCGAGTGCGAGGTTTTCAGCAAGGCGACCCGGTGCCCATCCTGTGCAAGGATCGCGCCGAGCGCACACCCCGCATTGCCTGCACCTACCATTAACACATTCATGCGTCCTCCATTCGACCGGCCGGACGGCACGACGCGGCGAGCGTCAGTGCCGGGTTCCGCCAGGAGGCGGCGGCCCGGTCATCGGGTTCATCAAGGCGGCAACAGGATCATGGAACGTCGCGCAAACGCTTCCCAGGAGAAGTCACAATGCCTCTCTGCGTCACCGCACGAATTGGAAATTATCAAATGAGTACCAGTTCCGAATGCTCATCGATGAAATTACGATAAGTTTGTTCAATTGGGAAGTCAACCGAATTCCCGCTTGCGTGCGCCTGCAAGAAGCGTACAGATAACCCAAAAAAGAACACATTTTGCCGACTATTAACAATCTTTAGTGCAACTTTCTGCATGAGGGTCTGGCCGTTGTTTCGCTCTGCAGGCAGGATGGCGACAGGCAGATGAGGAGTAACGCATGGCATTCTTCGTCCGCTCACGCGTATCTTCGTGAAGCACGGTCGCAGGACTGGAAAAGCAGAACCATACACATTTTGTTACACTTTTGCTCATGGTTTGGCCGGCCGACGATTATCTTGCTAACGAGAAAAATTGCGGGGTAGTATAGGAACACCTCCCTATGCCCCTGCACATCCATGTCCACTTTGACGTCTTGCGTTTTCTGCTCACTCCCTCAAGAGCGAATCATCGACAGCAACGCATTGGCGATGACGATCCGGGACGCTTATCCCATCTCGCCCGGGCACACATTAATCATTCCAAAGCGCCACGTGGCATCGTTTTTCGAGATCACATCGGAAGAACGAAGCGCAATGCTGAGCCTCCTGGACAAGGCCGCATCGGGCTTGAAGGCCGAGCTCCATCCGGCGGGCTACAACATCGGCATCAACGATGGCGCTGCAGCCGGGCAGACGGTTCCCCATTTGCACATGCATCTCATCCCGCGCTTTGCTGCCGACGTAGCGGACCCGCGCGGCGGAGTCAGATGGGTCATTCCGGAAAAAGCCGATTACTGGAGCAATCCCTAAGTGCTGCCGCCGCCGTCACCGCATGAGCAGCTGGTTTTCCTCGACCATATCCAGCGCCTGTTCGAGGAAGGGGAATTCGTTGCTACCTACAAGTACGCCCTGCTGCATGCGATAACCGAACTGGCAATCGAATTCGGCACCGATAGCGGGGATACGCTCGATCTGTTTCACTCCCAGATCGCGGACAAGTTCCTGGAAGTGTATTGGCGACAAGTCGTTCCCTATCGGGCAAACGACGAGGGCGGCGTACTCATCCAGAACAAAGGCAGGCAGGCCGCCGTCATCGTCCTGTTGCAGGATATCCGTGGCCGTCATGGGACCTTGCCCATGGCGCGCGCTTCTCAAGAATGGCGGGTGGCAGTCAGGGAAACGGTCAGGCTATTGAAAGAGATGCCGCTCTGGCGGCTGCAGATCTTGCGGCGCCAGGAAAGCCGCTTTCTCTATATTCCGGGCGCTGGTCCCTTTATCAGGCTGTTGCCGGGCGTGATGTTCAACCTGCGGCGCTTTCATGGCCTGCTGCAACAGCTCATCCGTGCTGCCTGGACCAGCCATATTCGCAGCAACCCCAAGAACGCTGCCCTGCTTGGCGATCGCGACGACCTCGAAGAAGTCTTGTTCGGAACGGACCGGGCATCGCTGGCACTGGTGAAACCGATCCTCAAGGACCTGCAAGGCGATACCTGCTTCTATTGCCAGCGACGACTTGGCGAGATGGGCGAGGTCGACCATTTCATTGCCTGGTCCCGATACCCGCGCGACCTCGGCCATAATTTTGTGCTGGCACACAGAAGGTGCAACGGTGACAAGCGCGACCTCCTGGCCGCGATCGAGCACCTGGAGAGATGGCGAAACAGGAACGTCGTGCAGGGCGCCACCCTGAAAAGGGAGCTGGAGGGGCAATTCGTCTGCGATGAGCCGACGACACTGCGTGTTGCGCAATGGTCGTATGAGCACGGCTTTGCAGCGTCGTCGCAGTCATGGCAACGCACGGGACAGGTAGTGCCGCTGGATGAAGGATATCGGCGGATTCTTCAGGAACGCTTCCCAACTCCCCCGGATCCGGCGGCAACGGCGGCTTGAGCGACGCCGTTGCTGGTGCGAAGTGGCTCATCACGAGCCACCGTTCGCCGGCGATGATGCCGGAAAAATAAGCGGCCTTGCTTATTCCACCGTCACCGACTTCGCCAGGTTACGCGGCTTGTCCACATCGGTCCCACGTGCCAGTGCCGTGTGATAAGCCAGCAGCTGCAGCGCGGCCACGTGCAGGATCGGCGACAGGTCGCCGTAGTGCTCCGGCAGGCGGATCACGTGCAGGCCGTCGCCCGAGGTGATGCGCGAGTCGACGTCGGCGAACACGTACAGCTGGCCGCCGCGGGCGCGCACTTCCTGCATGTTCGACTTCAGCTTTTCCAGCAACGCATCGTTCGGTGCGATCGTGACCACCGGCATCTCTTCGGTCACCAGCGCCAGCGGGCCGTGCTTCAGCTCGCCCGCCGGGTAGGCTTCGGCGTGGATGTAGGAGATTTCCTTGAGCTTCAGTGCGCCTTCCAGGGCGATCGGATAGTGCATGCCGCGGCCCAGGAACAACGCGTTTTCCTTGCGCGCGAATTCTTCGGCCCAGGCCATGATCTGCGGCTCCAGCGCCAGCACCGAGCCCAGCGCGACCGGCAGGTGGCGCATCATCTTGAGGTGCTCGGCTTCTTCCGCGTCGCTCAGGCGGCCGTTCACTTGCGCCAGGGTCAGCGTCAGGAGGAACAGCGCGGCTAGCTGGGTGGTGAAGGCCTTGGTCGAGGCCACGCCCACTTCGACGCCGGCACGGGTGATGTAGGCCAGCTTGCACTCGCGCACCATGGCGCTGGTGGAGACGTTGCAGATGGTCAGGGTGTGCGGCATGCCGAGGCTGCGTGCGTGCTTCAGCGCGGCCAGGGTGTCGGCCGTCTCGCCGCTCTGCGAGATGGTCACGACCAGGGTCTGCGGGTGCGGGACGCTGTCGCGGTAGCGGTATTCGCTGGCGATCTCGACGTTGACTGGGACCTTGGCGATGCATTCGATCCAGTACTTCGCGGTCAGGCCGGCGTAGTAGCTGGTGCCGCAGGCCAGGATCAGCACGCGGTCGATTTCCTTGAACACGCCATAGGCGCCGTCGCCGAACAGTTCCGGCATGATGCCGGTGACGCCCTCGAGGGTGTCGCCGATGACGCGCGGCTGTTCGAAGATTTCCTTCTGCATGTAGTGGCGGTACGGGCCCAGCTCGGCTGCGCCGGTGTGGGCGTGCACGGTTTTCACTTCGCGCTCGACCGGACGGCCTTCGCTATCGACGATCCAGTAGCGCGCCAGCTGCAGGTCGACCACGTCGCCTTCTTCGAGGTAGATGATCTGGTTGGTGGTGCCGGCCAGCGCCATCGCGTCCGAAGCCACGAAGTTCTCGTTCTCGCCCACGCCGACGATCAGCGGCGAGCCCTGGCGCGCGGCGACCACGCGGTGCGGTTCTTCGCGCGAGAACACGGCGATGGCATAGGCGCCGTGCAGGCGCTTGACGGCCTGCTGGACGGTGTCGAACAGGTCGCCGTTGTACATGTGGTCGACCAGGTGGGCGATGACTTCGGTGTCGGTCTGGCTGGTGAACTCGTAGCCCAGGCCCTTCAGTTCGCTGCGCAGCTCGTCGTGGTTTTCGATGATGCCGTTGTGGACAAGTGCGATGCGCGCATTGTCTTCGCTCGGCGAGAAGTGCGGGTGCGCATTGTGCGAGGCCGGCGCGCCGTGGGTGGCCCAGCGGGTGTGGGCGATGCCGGTAAAGCCGTCCAGATGGGCTTCGCGCACCTGGTCTTCGAGCTCGGCCACGCGCGAGGTGCTGCGCGCACGGGTGAGTTTGCCATCCAGGTGCACGGCCACGCCGCAGGAATCGTAGCCCCGGTATTCGAGACGCTTCAGGCCCTCGAGCAGGACTGGGGTGATATTACGCTTGGCGACAGCGCCGACGATACCGCACATGGTTGGACCTCATCTGAAAGATTTGCAATGAAACGAATCGTAGAGCAACACTGTTGAAATAAGCTTTCAGAATTCCGCATGATTTGATAGATTATTTCATGACCCTTTAATGGCGAAATATTCTTTCATTTCACACAGATTTCTTCATTTTTATTTCATTCGATGTCAGATCAACCACTTCTTGATGAGCTAGATCGTCGCATTCTGAATACACTGCAGGCTGATGCATCGCATACGAATGCGGAGTTGGCGGAACTCGTACACGTCTCACCGCCGACTTGTTTGCGCCGGGTGAAACAGCTGACCGATAGCGGCGTCATCGAACGCCAGGTGGCGATCGTGGATCCGGCCAAGGTCGGCGCCCGCCTGAGCGCCATCGTCGAGATCACCCTCGACGTGCAGGCCGCCGAGCGCATGGACGAGTTCGAGGCCCTGGTGGCGCAGGACGCCGCGGTCCTGCAGTGCTACCGGGTCAGCCCCGGGCCGGATTTCGTGCTGATCGTACAGGTTGCGGACATGCCGGCCTATCACGCGCTGGCGCACCGCCTGTTCACGGCGCACGCCAATGTGCGCAACGTGAAAGCCTACTTTTCCACACACCGCTCCAAGTTCGACACCCGGATCGCGGTGTAAGGCTTGTGGATAAGTTTGTGGATTGACACCGGGAGAACCACAGGATAAGCATGTGATTAGCCTGTGTTTTTCCTGTACCTTTCCTGTGATTAGCCTGTCGATACCCGGTGGATTACTTCTTCGTTTTCACCGGACGCGACCAGCCTTCGATCGTCATCTGCTTCGGCCGCGAGATGGTCAGCTTGCCCGCCGGCGCATCCTTGGTCAGCGTCGTGCCCGCTCCCAGGGTTGCGCCTTTGCCCACCGTGACCGGCGCCACCAGCTGGCTGTCGCTGCCGATGAAGGCGTCATCCTCGATCACGGTGCGGAACTTGTTGGCGCCGTCGTAGTTGCAGGTAATGGTGCCGGCGCCGATGTTGACGCGCGAACCGACCGTGGCATCGCCCACGTAGGCCAGATGGTTGGCCTTGCTGTGCGCGGCGACCTGGCTGTTCTTGATCTCGACAAAGTTACCCACATGGACGTCTTCGCCCAGTTCGGTGCCCGGGCGCAGGCGCGCGTAGGGACCGATCTGCGACTTGTCGCCAACCACCGCATCCTCGATGTGGCAGAAGGGCTTGATCTGGGCGTCGGCGCCGATCTTCGCATTCACCAGCACGCAATGCGGGCCGACGGTGACGCCGTCCGCCAGTTCCACGCGGCCTTCGAACACGCAGCCGACGTCGATCACGACATCGCGGCCGCAGACCAGTTCACCGCGCACGTCGATGCGGGCCGGATCCATCAGGGTCACACCCTTTTCCAGCAGTGCATTGGCGATGTTCAGCTGATGGCGGCGCTCGAGCTCGGCCAGTTGCACCTTGCTGTTGACGCCAGCCACTTCCCATTCGGCGGAAGGCTGGGCCGACACCACTGGCACGCCATCGGCGACAGCCTGGGCCACGATATCGGTCAGGTAATACTCGCCCTGGGCATTGTTGTTCGACAGCGCCGCCAGCCAGCGCTTGAGGTGGACGGTCGGGATGCACATGATGCCGCTGTTGATTTCGCGGATCGCACGCTCGGCTTCGCTGGCGTCCTTTTCTTCGACGATGCGCACGATGCTGCCGTTCTCGCGTACGATGCGGCCCAGGCCGAAGGGATTGGCCTGCTCGACCGTCAGGATGGCGAGCTTGTCCTTACCGGCGGCCTCGACCAGACGGCCGAGCGACGCGCTGGTCGTCAGCGGCACGTCGCCGTACAGCACCAGGGTCGGCACGCTCTCGTCCAGCTCGGGCACGGCCTGCATCACCGCATGACCGGTGCCGAGCTGCGGCGCTTGCTGTGCGGTATCGATTCGGGTGCCGGTCTGCTCGGCCAGCTTGCCCACCATCTCGGGCACCGCTGCGCCTCCATGCCCGTAAATGACGCATAATTTACTCGGCGATAAGCTGCTGGCCGTATCGATGACGTGCCGCAACAGCGGTTTCCCCGCCAGTGGATGCAAGACTTTCGGCAGCGCGGATTGCATGCGCTTTCCCATGCCGGCGGCGAGGATTACAACGTTCATAAAGCCGTCCTCAAATAATTGATAATATGAAAAATTTTATCACGCCGGATACCTTGTTCCGGCGCACCATGACCATATACCTGATCGCACTGTTCGCCTTCGTTACTGGCTGCAGCTCGGTGCGTTTCACCTATAACCAGGGCGATACCTTACTGTATTGGTGGCTGGATTCCTATGCCGATCTGGAAGGACAGCAGGCCGACACTGCCAAGCGCGACATCGACAAGCTGTTCCAATGGCACCGCCAGACCCAGCTGCGCGACTATGCGGCGCTGCTCGGCACGATGCAGAAGGAACTTGCCGGCAACCCGACCCAGGCCGACCTGATCGGCATCTACAAGGAAATCCGTGTCCGCGGCGAACGGCTGGCGGCCCGCGCCGTGCCGGAAATGACCACGCTCGCACTGTCCATCAAACCGGAGCAGATCGCCGATATCGAGCGCAAATTCATTTCAAAAAACGCAGAATATCGCAAGAAATTTATTGAGGGCAGCACCGAAAAACGCCAGCGTGCGCGCTTCAAGAAAGCCATGAGCCAGCTCGAACTGTGGTTCGGCGGTTTCAGCAGCGAACAGGAATCCATCCTGCGCAAGGCGTCCGACGCCCGCCCGCTCGACAGCGACATCTGGCTGGAAGAACGCGTCTGGCGCCAGCGCCGCATCCTCTCCCTGCTGCGCAAGTTTCAGCAAGAAAAGCCGAATCGGGAGCAGGCCGCAGCCCAGATCACGGCGATGCAGCGCGAGTTCTTCAACCGCACCGAGTCGCCCGAGCGCAAGGTCTTCTACGACAATTATCTCGACCAGACCACGAAGTTCATGCTCACCGCGATCCGGATCGCCACGCCGGCGCAGAAGAAGCACGCGCACGAGCGCATGCAGGGCTGGATCAATGACTTCCAAGCATTGGCGAATGGCAAATAAAGGAAGGGCTCTAATGCTATAGTGCCGCCCATGCAAAAGAAGTCCTCCAAACCCTCCAAACCAGCCCATGGGGCTCCCCGCCTGGCGCCGCGCCAGGTGCGCATCATCGGCGGCGCGTGGAAGCGCGCCCTGCTGCCGGTGCTCGATGCCGAAGGCTTGCGCCCGACCCCGGACCGGGTGCGCGAAACCGTCTTCAACTGGATCAACCACCAGCTCGGCGGCGACTGGGACAGCGCCAGCTTCCTCGACCTGTTTGCCGGCTCCGGCGCCCTCGGCTTCGAAGCGGCCAGCCGCGGCGCCGCCTCGGTCACGATGGTCGACAGCCATGGCGCGGCAACGCGCCAGCTGGAAGCCAACCGCGACAAGCTGAAGGCCGCCAACGTCAACGTGCTGCGCGCCGACGCGCTGGCGCTGGTGAAAGACCTGGCCGCACGTGGCCAGCGCTTCGACGTGATCTTCCTCGATCCGCCTTACCAGCTGGGCCTGCTTACCCAGATCCTGCCGCTGTGCCCGGGCATCCTGAACGAAGGCGGCCTGGTCTATGCGGAGACGGGCGAAGCCTTGCCGCTGGACGCCGAGCTGCCCGAATGGCTGGCCGGCTGGGATGCGATTCGCGCAGACAAGGCCGGCATGGTCTATTACTACCTGCTGAAATTGAACCAGGTCGATACCTGACGCACCCTGCGGCAACAAAACCTGCACAAAGATTGGGCAAAAGCCGCCCCAGGCTGGGGCGGCTGCCGGATTTTCAGGCATAATGCGCGTTCTAACAACGAGGGTGTGAAAAACCGGCACGGCAAGGCGCCGAGTCGAAGACAGTACGCTAGTACGGCGAGACGAGGCAACGCCGCCGTGGCGGAATGTTCATACCCTCAGGATGATTCTCCAGGGAGCCGCAATGGTTGTAGCCGTATATCCAGGTACTTTCGATCCGCTCACGCGTGGGCACGAAGACTTAGTGCGCCGTGCATCGGGTTTGTTCGACCGCCTGGTTGTGGGTGTAGCCGACAGCAAGAACAAGAAACCCTTCTTCTCGCTCGACGAGCGCCTGGAAATCGCCAATGAAGTGCTCGGCCATTATCCGAACGTGCAGGTCGAAAGCTTCTCCGGCCTGCTCAAGGATTTCGTGCGCCAGCACGATGCGCGCGTGATCGTGCGCGGCCTGCGCGCGGTGTCCGACTTCGAATACGAGTTCCAGATGGCGGGCATGAACCGTTACCTGCTTCCCGATGTCGAAACCTTGTTTTTGACCCCTTCCGACCAATATCAGTTTATCTCGGGCACCATCGTGCGCGAGATCGCCATGTTGGGCGGCGACGTATCGAAATTCGTCTTCCCATCGGTGGACCGCTGGCTGCAGAAGAAGATTGCATCCATCAAGGCGGCGCCGGCGGCCTGACCCAGCAATAACCCGCAGCAAGGAACGAGCAAGACCATGGCACTGATGATTACCGACGATTGCATCAACTGCGACGTCTGCGAACCCGAATGCCCCAACGACGCCATCTCGATGGGCGCCGAGTTCTACCAGATCGACCCGCACAAGTGCACCGAGTGCGTCGGCCATTTCGAACAGCCGACCTGCGCGGAGCTGTGCCCGGTCGCCTGCATTCCCCTCAATCCCGAGTGGCGTGAAACGCGTGAGCAATTGCACGCGAAATATGAACGCCTGACTGCCGCCAAGGCAGAGGCCTGATCCCCGAGCCGGCTGTTCTGCCGGCTTTTTTATTCCTGTAAGTCCCCGGTAACGTGCGCACGCAAGGCGCGCGCCGCCGGTGCTATGCTCGTTTGATGGAGACGCCAGACCACAGCAAGGACGCCCTCCCTTCCGCCTTCCAGGAACACCTGGGCACGGTGGCGGAATTCTATGCGCGGCATAACCAGGACCTGTCTCCGGCACAACGGGCTGTGGAGCGAATCAGCTTCTTCCTCGGCAGCCCGGGCTATGTGGTCGGCAACCTGGTGTTCGTCGTGCTCTGGATCGCCTGGAACCTGGCGGCGCCCGAGCTGGGCTTCGACCAGTGGGACGAGCCGCCATTCTTCTGGCTGCAGGGGCTCATCGCCCTGAATGCCTTCGTGATTTCCACCACCGTGCTGATTCGCCAGAATCGCATGTCCACCCTCGCCAGCCAGCATTCCCACCTCGACCTGCAGGTCAACCTGCTGGCGGAAGAAAAGAACAGCAAGATCATCCGCATGCTGGAAGAACTGCGGCGCGACCTGCCCAACGTCCGCAACAAGTCCGATCCCGAGGCCGAAGAACTGTCCAGACCGACCGATACCGAAGCCGTCCTGTCCATCATCGAAGAGTCCTCCGAGCAGCTCAACTGCGAGCGGAAATAATTTACTGCGCAGGGCTCGTAAAACGCCCTGGGGCGGGGACAGGGGTACTTTCGCACGTGTTATTACCAATACTCATCCATTTCATGTAATAGAAATTGAATTGTGTGGAACCTCGTACTTCACTCATCAATATGCTGACTTTATGCAGCCAATCTCTGCCAAGTGGCTCTTTTGTGGCCGTGTCGATGCAAGGCTTCGCTTGATGCCGAGCTTGAGGATATCTTGCTTCTTCTCTCGATATTGCGAAGTCAACTTCTTCTATCTTGCGCCCATTATTCAATCCTGCAAAAATCTTCTTTCTTTCCATTGTTGACTCTTCGTGAACTTTGTTAAATCAAAACTGCGAGAAAACCTCGGTGACGAAGAGTCACCAGGCGCGCTACGCCGGATGGTCGGCAACGATGCGGGAATGGCCCGGAAAGCGGGAGAGGCGGGGAGAACGGACGAAAAAAAACGCGGCGTCCGGATCGGAGGCCGCGTTCAAACGGAGGAAAACTGGATCAGTGGCGCTTGGCCAGATGGGCTTTCGGCGGGCGCGGGCGCACGGTCAACACGGCGGCGCGGCCGATACCGACGAGCAGCGGACGGAAAAACATGGCAACGCCACCCAGCAGCGCAAGGCCGCTGGCGGCGCGGAGGACCTGGCCGACGGGAACGGCGGCAACGGCGGTCTGGATGAGGGTCAACGAGGCGGACATGATGTGTAAATTGTTCAGTTGCGCACAATATAGTGCGATGCAACATATAAATCTAATTCTGTTCACTGATGACGCTTATGCATTCTGTGAATACTTGAGGTACACTGGGAACACCTTCCGTATTGCCATCAACCAGTTCCCATGAGCTTTCTGACGCTTGACCTGAACCTGCTGCGCGTCTTCGACGCAGTGATGACCGAGCAAAACCTCACCCGCGCCGCCGGGCACCTCGCCATGACCCAGCCGGCGGTCTCGAACGCGATCAAGCGGCTGCGCGAAAGCCTCGGGGACGAACTCCTGATCCGTACCGCCTACGGCGTCAAGCCGACGCCGCGTGCGGAAGCGCTGTGGCCGGCGGTACGCCAGGCCCTGGCCGCGCTGGAAGCGGCCGTGATGCCGGAAACCTTCGACGTGTCGAAGGCCCAGGCGACCTTCCGGATGGCGATGGCCGACGCGACCGCCGCCCTGTGGCTGCCCTCGCTGATGCGTTCGATCGAGCGCGAAGCGCCGGGCGTGAACATCCGCATGGTGCCGCTGACCACGCGCGAACCGCGGCCGATGCTGCTGCGCGGCGACATCGACCTGGCGGTGGGCTTCTTCCCGGGCGTGGCGGCCCAGCTGTCGTACGAGACGGGTTCGCCGATCCGCCATGAGCGCCTGTATTCGGGCGTCTACGTGTGCGTGATGCGCAAGGACCACCCGCTGGCCAAGGAAAAGCTGGACCTCGACACCTATTGCAAGGCCAACCACCTGTTGGTGAGTTTCTCAGGGCGGGCGCACGGCCTGGTCGACGAAGCGCTGGCCCAGATCGGCCGCGAGCGCCGCATCCTGCTGACGGTGAACCAGTTCTTCACGGCGGGGCGGGTAGTGGCGAACTCGGACCTGATCACGGTGCTGCCGAAGCACCTGATGGTCTCGACCGGCATGACCGATGCGCTGGTCTGGCGCGAACTGCCCTTCCAGCTGCCGGCCGTGCACCTGGACATGCTCTGGCACGAGCGCGACGGCCGCAGCCCGGCGCACCGCTGGCTGCGCAAGAACCTGGAAAGTATGGCGGAGAGCGCGGCGCCCAAGACCGGCGCGCGCAAGGTCGTGTAAGCGGCGTTGGCCGGCGGTGCCGGCCAACGCATGTTCAGCGAATCGGCAGCTTGGTCGTGTTCTTGACCTCTTCCATCACCGCATAGGTGTGCGTCTCGCGCACACCCTTCTGCAGCAAGGTCTTGCCGAGGAATTCCCGGTAGGCCGCCATGTCCTTGACGCGCGCCTTGACCAGGTAGTCGAAGCCGCCCGCCACCATGTGGCATTCCAGCACTTCCGGAATCATCTGGACGCTCTGTTTGAATGCATCGAACACCTCGGGAGTGGTACGATCAAGCACCACTTCGATGAACACCAGCAGCGACACATCCAGCAGTTGCGGGTTGAGCTGGGCGGTGTAGCCCATGATGTAGCCGGACTCGTGCAGCTTGCGCACACGCTCCAGGCAGGCGGCAGGAGACAGGTTGACACGCGCCGCCAGCTCGACGTTGCTGATTCGCCCGTCGTTCTGGAGTTCCGCCAGAATTTTCTTACTGATCTTGTCGAGCATGGTCGGTCTCCTGCCATGTAAATATTATTCGGTCAGATTGTCGCACCAAAAACTATCTTTTGCTAGTCTGTCGTAAAAACAGAATTAATCCAGAAGATTTCCTTCTACAATCGAATCATTCCAAAGTATTGCGCAGTACGCCGGCCGCCATTCTCGCGGTGCGGCGTTTTTTGCTGCGCCGAGCCTACGTTTGATTCCTTTTTAGAAGACTCACCATGCACATTGACGCCGCCCTGGCCTCCGCTTTCGTTCCCTTCGATGCACTCCAACGCGAGGTCAAGCAGGACCAGACCCCGCTGCGCGACGCCATCACCGCCGCCTACCGCCGCGATGAAACCGAGGCGGTGCAGTGGCTGCTGGCCCAGGGGGCAAGCGCCAATGCCGACGCCTACATGCTGGCGCACCGCCTGGTCTCGAGCGTGCGCGAGAAGCGCACCCGTTCCTCGGGCGTGGATGCGCTGATGCACGAGTTCTCGCTGTCGTCGGAAGAAGGCGTGGCGCTGATGTGCCTGGCCGAGGCACTGCTGCGCATCCCGGACAGCGAAACCGCCGACCGCCTCATCGCCGACAAGATCAGCCGCGGCGACTGGAAGAAGCACCTGGGCGAATCGCCTTCGCTGTTCGTGAACGCGGCCACCTGGGGGCTGCTCATCACCGGCAAGCTGGTCACGACCAATAGCGAGAAGAACCTGGGATCGGCGCTTACCCGCCTGATCGCCAAGGGCGGCGAACCCCTGATCCGCAAGGGCGTCGACATGGCCATGCGCATGCTGGGCAACCAGTTCGTCACCGGCCAGACCATCGAGGAAGCCCTCAAGAATAGCCGCGAGAACGAAACGCGCGGCTACCGCTATTCCTACGACATGCTGGGCGAAGCCGCACTCACCGAAGCGGACGCCAGGAACTACTACGCCTCCTACGAGAGCGCGATCCACGCGATCGGCAAGGCCTCGAACGGCCGCGGCATCAAGGACGGCCCGGGCATCTCGATCAAGCTGTCGGCCCTGCACCCACGCTACAGCCGCGCGCAGTATGCGCGCGTGATGGGCGAGCTGCTGCCGCGCGTGCGCAGCCTGGTCCTGCTGGCCAAGGGGTACAACATCGGCATCAACATCGACGCCGAAGAAGCCGACCGCCTCGAGATCTCGCTCGACATGCTGGAGTCGCTCGCTTTCGACCCTGAACTGGCCGGCTTCGAGGGCATCGGCCTGGTGGTGCAGGCCTACCAGAAGCGCTGCCCCTTCGTGATCGACTTCGTGGTCGACCTGGCCAAGAGGAGCAGCCGCAAGTTCATGGTGCGCCTGGTGAAGGGCGCCTATTGGGACGCCGAGATCAAGCGCGCCCAGGTCGACGGCATGCCGGGCTATCCGGTCTACACCCGCAAGGTGTACACCGACGTCTCGTATCTCACCTGCGCGCGCAAGCTGCTGGCGGCGAGCGACATCATCTACCCGCAGTTCGCCACCCACAATGCGCATTCGCTGTCGGTGATCTACACCTGGGCCAAGGCCGACGGTGTCAAGAACTACGAATTCCAGTGCCTGCACGGCATGGGCGAGACCCTGTACGACCAGGTCGTCGGCTCGGACAAGCTGGACAAGGCCTGCCGCATCTATGCGCCGGTCGGCTCGCACGAAACCCTGCTGGCCTATCTCGTGCGCCGCCTGCTGGAAAACGGCGCCAACTCGTCTTTCGTGAACCAGATCGTGGACGAGAAGGTGGCCATCGACACCCTGCTGGCCGATCCTTTCGAGCAGGCGCGCGCCGCCGGCGGCAAGCCGCACCCGGCCATCGCCCTGCCGCTGCAGCTGTTCGGCGCCGAGCGCAAGAACTCGAGCGGCCTGGACCTGGTCAACGAACACATCTTGAGCACGACCGCAGAAGGCCTGGCCAAGCAGCGCCAGCACAACGCGATGCCGCTGATCGCCGGCCCGGTGGAAGCGAGTGACACCGCCAAGGTCGTCAACCCGGCCATGTCGAGCGACGTCGTCGGCCAGGTGCAGGAAGCCACGCGCGCCGATGTCGACACCGCGCTGGCCGCGGCTGCCGCCTTTGCCGGCGAATGGGAAGCGACAGGTGTCGAGACCCGTGCCGCGATCCTCGAGCGTACTGCCGACCTGTTCGAACAGAACGGCACCGAACTGATGGCGCTGGCCGTGCGCGAAGCTGGTAAATCGCTGCCGAACGCGATCGCCGAACTGCGCGAAGCGGTCGACTTCCTGCGCTATTACGCGGTCGAGATCCGCGCATCGAAAGCGGAAGGTGCGCTTGGTCCCATGACGTGTATCTCGCCATGGAACTTCCCGCTGGCGATCTTCACCGGCCAGGTGGCCGCCGCGCTGGCGGCCGGCAACGTGGTGCTGGCCAAGCCAGCCGAGCAGACCCCGCTGATCGCGCACCGCGCGGTCGAGCTGTTCCTGGAAGCCGGCTGCCCGCGCGCCGCGCTGCAGCTGCTGCCGGGCCGCGGCGAAGTGGTCGGCGCCGCCCTGACCTCGGACTCGCGTGTGAAAGGCGTGATCTTCACCGGCTCCACCGAAGTGGCGCAGCTGATCAACCGTACCCTCGCCAAGCGCGCCGAACAGGAAGGCATCGACATCCCGCTGGTGGCCGAAACCGGCGGCCAGAACGCGCTGATCGTGGATTCCTCGGCGCTGCCGGAGCAGGTGGTGCAGGACGTGCTGTCCTCGGCCTTCGACTCGGCCGGCCAGCGCTGCTCGGCGCTGCGCGTGCTGTTCCTGCAGGAAGACATCGCCGACAAGACCGTCACCATGCTCAAGGGCGCGATGCTGGAACTGCGCGTCGGCTCGCCGGACCGCCTGGCCACCGACATCGGCCCGGTGATCGACAGCGAAGCCCAGCGCAACCTGCTGGCCCACATCGAACGCATGCGCGCCACCGCGCGCAGCCATTTCGCGCTCGAGCTGCCGGAGAGCGTGAACAATGCCGGCACTTTCGTGCCCCCGACCGTGCTGGAAATCGGCTCGATGGCAGAACTCAAACATGAAGTCTTCGGCCCGGTGCTGCACATCGTGCGCTACCGCCGTGCCGACCTGCCGAAGGTGGTCGACACCATCAACGCCACCGGCTACGGCCTGACCCTGGGCGTGCATTCGCGCATCGACGAGACCATCGACTTCATCGTCTCGCGCGCCCATGTCGGCAACATCTACGTGAACCGCAACATCGTCGGCGCGGTCGTGGGCGTGCAGCCCTTCGGCGGCGAGGGCAAATCGGGCACCGGCCCGAAGGCCGGCGGTCCGCTCTACCTGAAGCGCCTGCAGCGCCGGGCGGCGCCGCTCATGGAACACAGCCGTGTCTTCGATGCGGGCCTGGATGCCTTGCTCGGCTGGCTGCGCAACAACGGCCATGCGGATGTCGCAACGCTGGCGCAAGGCTATGGCCGCACTTCCTTGAGTGGCGTCGAGATCGCCCTGCCGGGTCCGACCGGCGAACGCAATACCCTGGCCTTCACGCCGCGCGGCACCGTGCTGTGCGCGCCGAAGACGGCTGCCGGCCTGCTCAACCAGCTGGCGGCAAGCCTCGCCAACGGCAACCGCGCGCTGGTGCTGGCCGCGCCGGATTTGATCCCGGCCAACCTGCCGGCCCTGGTCAAGGAGCGCGTGCGCTTCATCGGAGACGATGAAATCGACGCCAGCGAGTTCCAGATCGCGCTGCTGGAAGCCGGCCTGGCCGGTTCGCTGCGCAGCAAGCTGGCGGCGCGGCCCGGGGCCATCGTCGGCATTGTCGACACGGGCGCCAGCGAGCCGGTCGCCCTGTGGCGGCTGGTGGCGGAAAGGGCGGTGTGCGTCAACACCACCGCGGCTGGCGGCAACGCAAGCCTGATGACGCTGGGAGTGTAATCATCAAGGGAGCGCAAGCTCCCTTTTTTTTGCAGAAAAGGAGTAGCGTAGTAGCCGTAGCTTCACATTCTTATAAATCTTGGAGGCAGACATGCTTGTTGGCGTACCTAAGGAGATCAAGAATCACGAATACCGTGTCGGGATGACCCCACCCTCGGTGCGCGAACTGACGTCACGCGGCATCGACGTCATCGTGCAGCAGGGCGCCGGCGAGCAGATCGGGCTCCTGGACGAGCAGTACATGGCGGCCGGCGCCAGCATGGTGGCCAGCGCCGGCGAAGTCTTCGCGCGTGCCGACATGATCGTCAAGGTCAAGGAGCCGCAGCCTGCCGAATGCGCGATGCTGCGCGAAGGGCAGGTGCTCTACACCTACCTGCACCTGGCGCCGGATCCCGAACAGACCGCCGCCCTGGTGAAATCGGGCGCGGTCTGCATCGCCTATGAAACCATCACCGGCCCGGGCGGCGGCCTGCCGCTGCTGGCGCCGATGAGCGAAGTGGCCGGCCGCATGGCGATCCAGGCCGGCGCCGCGCACCTGGAAAAATCCAAAGGCGGCATGGGCCTGCTGCTGGGTGGCGTGCCGGGTGTGGCGGCGGGCCACGTGGTGATCATCGGCGCCGGCGTGGTCGGCACCAATGCGCTGCAGATGGCGGTCGGCACCGGCGCGCGCGTGACGGTGCTCGACAAGAACGTCGACCGCCTGCGCCAGCTGGACCTGGTCTACGGCAACCGCATTTCCACGCTCTATTCCAACGCGCATGCGATCGAGGAAGCGGTGCTGGATGCCGACCTGGTGATCGGCGGCGTGCTGGTGCCGGGCGCCGCGGCGCCCAAGCTGGTCACCCGCGACATGATCGCGCGCATGAAGAAGGGCGCGGTGGTGGTGGACGTGGCGATCGACCAGGGCGGCTGCTTCGAGACCTCGCATCCGACCACCCATGCCGACCCGACCTTTGTCGTCGACGGCGTGATCCACTACTGCGTGGCGAACATGCCGGGCGCGGTGGCGCGCACCTCCACCTTCGCGCTCAACAACGCAACCATCGGCCACGCCGTGGCGCTGGCCACCAAGGGCTGGCGCCAGGCCTTGTCGAACGACGTCCACCTGCGCAACGGCCTGAATGTCTGCCAGGGCAAGGTCACCTACGAAGCCGTGGCCCGGGACCTGCACTACGACTACGTGCCGGCCGAATCGCTGCTGGGCTAGAGCGGCCTGCTCGCCAGGTCCCGGCACACCCGCCGGGTGATGTGGAAAGCGTACTGCGCGGCCACCGATTTCACGAATCGCATGAAATCGGTGGCCGCGTTTTCATTGGCGTTGTCGGATACGGTGCGGATCACGGCGCAGGGCACGCCCAGCTCGTAGCACACCTGCGCCACCGCGGCGCCTTCCATTTCGACCGCCACCAGGCCGGGAAGGGCCTCGTTGAGCGCATTCAGGCGCAGGCGCTCGCGCATGAACTGGTCGCCGCTCGCCACCAGGCCGCGGTGCACGCGCGGCTGCGCCAGGCGGAATTCGCGCCGCTCGCCCTCGCTGATCGCGCTGTTCAGATCCTGCTCGAGGAAGTCATGGGCGGCGCGCGACAGGCGCAGCGACAGCTGCAGGTCCGGCTGGAAGTGCGTCAGGCCGGTGAGCGGCACCTCGAAACGGGGAAACAGCGGGCTCGCATCCATGTCGTGCTGGACCAGGGCTTCCGCGACCACGATATCGCCGACTTGCACCGTTTTATCCCCGGCGCCGGCCACGCCGGTAAAGAGGATGTGGGTAACTCCGAACTTTTCCACAAGGGTTGTGGCTGTCATCGCAGCGGCAACCTTGCCAATTCGCGACAGGACGCACACAGCGTCGATTTCCCACAGCGTCCCTGCCCAGTACTCACGCATGCCATGGATGAGCTTGGCGGGCCCTTGCATGGCTTCTACGAGGCCCTTCTGTTCTTCGTACAGCGCGCTGATGATCCCCAGTCGCATGTTTTTCCTTGTTCTTATTGCGTTTTTGTTATGAAAGCAGCTTGCGGAAGTAGACCACCCGCTCGGTTTCCTCGAATCCAAGCGCACGGTGCATGGCATGGCTGCTCGTATTGTCGAGCAGGGCATCCGAGGCCATCTCGGTGCAGCCCTGTTGCTTGACCCATCGCTGCGCGGTGTTCACCAGCATGGCAGCGATTCCCTGCTGGCGGAAGCCTGGGGCGACGTACAAGCCTTCCAGGAAGCCGACAGGAGACGAGTCGGTGCCGTTGACGTAATCGCTGCGCAGCGCCACTTCGACCAGTCCCTGGGGCTCTCCAAGGCTTGAATACGCGACGAACTGTGCATAACGGTCGGGTTGTACACACAGCTCCTGCATTTCCTGCAGGTGTACAGCGCGATCCGCAGGCCATAAGGCCATGCGCAGCTGCAGCCAGCCGGCTTGTTCAGGGCTTGTACACGGTTTGATCGAGCTCATGAGGCTGCCAATTCTTACGCTTGAGTGTCCATTTTGCTTGTCTTACGAGCGTGAGGCCAGTGAAAACCTAGTTTTACCGGCTTTTCTGGGCGCGCAGCACTTCACGGTATTAGTTAACTAAAGTTTGTATACAAACTGGTAGTAGATAGTAAACGCGGCCTCTTCTGTTGATAACTCAGGTTTACTCCACAGCATCAATGACTTGCGGACGCGTTTACCGGCTGAACAAAGGCTGTGTGGAGTTTGAACGAAACGTGGACAGTTTTTGGGCGAAGCAGGAATTGCAGCGTTCTGCACATCCGATCCTGTGGATATACATCGACTTTTCCACAGTCGCGTCCTCAACATCGCTTCGAGAAGCAGTTTGGCAGGCGATTTGTAGGCAAGCGGTGGTGCAGGACTGATCCTGGCTGACGGTGTTGGCCAGTTATTGGCAAACCGTGCTGGTGGTCAACAGGTTTCCAGGCTCGACGCTGTCGCGGCTGGATTCGCGCTGCTGGTTTTGTTGTTGTAGTAAACAAGTTTGTATACAAACTGGTAGTAATAGTAAACGCGCAATCCATTGTGGATAACAAGGGTTTTCTCCACAGCGTCAATGGTTTACGGTCGCGTTAACCTGCTGAACAAGGCTTGTGTTTGAACTGGAGGAAACTTGGACAGAATTTTGGTTGACTGGGTTAAGTGGCTGTTCTGCACATTCGATCCTGTGGATATCCCAGCTGTTTTCCACAGATGAGTTCGAAAAGTCGGGATTTTGCAGGCCAGAGGGGCGAACCGGGTTGGTCTAGCGCGCGTTCAGGCTGCCGAGTTGCCAGTGCACGTGAACCTGTCAGCAAAATTGGCAGGTGGCATCCGGGATGTGGTCGCGCGCTGAACCAGGTTCGCAGCTGAAGCTTGCGACCAGACTTTGCATCCAGGGCTTCAGTTGGCGCGAGCCTATGTCCGTCGCTGTGTTTCGGGCTTGTCGGCAGACTGCGACGCAGGCTAAAAAAAATTTCGAAAAAATTTCTACAGGTTTACAACCAAAGTTTGTATACAACGGTAGTAGTAGTGGTTAACGGTGGCCCCAGCTTGTGGACAACACGGTTAACGCCCGGAAAATCATTGGTTTAGCGAGCGCATAAGGCAGTGCATCAATGGCGCGCGAAGGCTGCCTGAAAACTGGACAAGTTTTTGACCACCCCCTAAACCCTCCGGTTCTGCACAAATCAGGCCTGTGGATATCAAGAGGCTTATCCACAGAGGGGCCCTAGACTTCCGTTTACGATCTGGTAAGCTTGCCTCAACGAATGACGAACGGAGGCCTTGGTGGATCTCGACGCGCTGTCTCGTAAGCCCTTGCCACGTGAGCCGAAGTGCGGCGGTTCGCGTTCGCTCCGCCACGACGATTGTGGCAAGCGCGGCAATGGCGGCGGCGTGCGGGAACGCTAGCCTTGGAATCGGCCGGCGAGTACGACTACATCATCGTCGGCGGCGGCACGTCCGGCTGTGTGCTGGCCAACCGGCTGAGCAGTAACCCGAAGATCGAGGTCCTGCTGGTGGAGGCGGGTGGCCGTGACGATTACATGTGGATCCACATCCCGGTCGGCTACCTGCATTGCATCGGCAATCCGCGCACGGACTGGCTGCTGCGCACCGAGGCCGATCCCGGCCTGCACGGAAGGGCGCTGATCTACCCGCGGGGCAAGGTGCTGGGCGGCAGTTCGTCGATCAACGGCATGATCTACATGCGCGGCCAGCCGGCGGATTACGCGCGCTGGGCCGACGTGACCGGCGACGATTCCTGGCGCTGGAAGAGCGTGCTGCCGCTGTTCAAGCGCAGCGAAGACCACTACCTGGGGGCGAGCGAACTGCATGGCGCCGGCGGCGAATGGCGTGTCGAAAAGCAGCGGCTGTCGTGGCAGATCCTCGATGCGTTTCGTGAAGCGGCGCTTGAAACCGGCATTCCGAAGATCGATGATCTGAACGCCGGCCGCGGCGAAGGTTCGGCCTATTTCGAGGTCAACCAGCGGCGCGGCATCCGCCTGAATACCGCGAAGGCCTTCCTGAAACCGGCGGCGAAACGGCCCAACCTGACCATCATGACCGGCTGCCACGTCGAGCGCCTGCTGTTCGAAGATACGGCGCAGGGCAAGGTCTGCACCGGCGTCCAGTTCACCGGCGCTGGCCAAGCCTACACGGCGACGGCACGCCGCGAGACCCTGCTGGCGGCGGGCGCGGTGGGTTCGCCGCAGATCCTGCAGCTGTCTGGCATCGGGGCAGCGGAGGAACTCCAGCGCCACGGCATTGCGCCGGTGACGGACCTGCCCGGCGTCGGCGCCAACCTGCAGGACCACCTGCAGCTGCGCATGATCTTCAAGGTCCAGGGCGTGAGCACCCTGAACACGCGCGCCACCAACTGGTTCGGCAAGACGCTCATTGGACTGGAGTATGCGTTCTTCCAGAGTGGGCCGATGTCGATGGCGCCTTCGCAACTGGGCGCTTTCGCCAGGTCGTCGCCGGACCTGGCGGCGCCGAATCTGCAGTACCACGTCCAGCCCCTGTCGCTGGACAAGTTCGGCGATCCGCTGCACCGCTTCCCGGCATTTACCGCCAGCGTGTGCAACTTGCAGCCCACTTCACGCGGGCATGTACGCATCGCTTCCGGCGACAGCTACGCGCCGCCCAGGATCACGCCGAACTACCTGAGTACCGAGGCCGACCGCACAACCGCCGCCGCGGCGCTGGCGCTGACGCGCCGCATCGTGGCTGCGCCGGCCCTGGCGAAATACCGCCCCGAAGAGTTCATGCCCGGCCCGCAATACCGGAGCGAGGAGGAACTGGCGCACGCGGCAGGGCTGGTCGGCACCACGATTTTCCATCCGGTCGGCACCTGCCGCATGGGCAAGGAGAACGATCCGCTGGCCGTGGTCGACAGCCGCCTGCGGGTGTGCGGCGTCGGGAAACTGCGCGTCGTCGACGCCTCGATCATGCCTTTCATCACCTCCGGGAACACCAATTCTCCGACCATCATGATTGCGGAAAAAGCCGCACAAGACATCCTCGGCGAACTCGCCTGAAGCGGGCTCGTGCAAAAGCGCACAAGCAGCTTGCGCTGATATGGCGCATTCGCAGCACGCACGCCAGCCCAGCCGTATTGTGAGTGCCCGGGCTTGTATGTATCATCGGGCAAGCAGTCCTTAGCAGTCCTGTCGATCGCAGCACCACGTGTTGGAGAATCAATGGCGGATGTCATCCTGGAGACGAACAAGCTCACCAAGGTGTTCAAGGGATTCACGGCAGTCAGCGAGGTCAGCCTCCAGGTCGAACGCGGCCACATCCACGCCCTGATCGGCCCGAACGGCGCCGGCAAGACCACCTGCTTCAACCTGCTCACCCGTTTCCTGGCGCCGACGTCCGGCCAGATCCTCTTCAACGGGCGCGACATCACGGGCGCCCGGCCCGCCCGGATCGCGCGCATGGGCATCATCCGTTCCTTCCAGATTTCCGCCGTCTTTCCGCACATGACGGTGCTCGAGAACGTACGCATCGGCCTGCAGCGCCAGCTCGGCACCAGCTTTCACTTCTGGCGCAGCAGCCGCTCGCTGGATCGCCTGAACGAGCGCGCACTCGCCCTGCTGGCCGAAGTCGGCCTGGACAGTTTTGCCGACACCATGACCGCCGACCTGCCATATGGCCGCAAGCGCGCCCTGGAAATCGCCACCACGCTGGCAATGGAGCCGGAACTGATGCTGCTGGACGAGCCGACCCAGGGCATGGGCCATGAAGATGTCCACAGGGTGACCAAGCTGATCAAGAAGGTATCGGCGGGCCGCACCATCCTGATGGTCGAGCACAACATGAACGTGGTGGCCGGCATCTGCGACCGCATCTCGGTCCTGCAGCGCGGCGCCGTGCTGGCCGAAGGCAGCTATGCCGAGGTGTCGCGCAACCCGCTGGTCGTGGAAGCCTACATGGGAGCGCAGCATTGAGCGCCGCCCTCGAGATCCGCGACCTGCACGCCTGGTACGGCGAATCGCACATCCTGCATGGGATCAGCCTCGACGTGGCGCAGGGCGAAGTGGTGACCCTGCTGGGCCGTAACGGCGCCGGGCGCACCACGCTGCTGCGCGCCATCATGGGCTTGACCGGCCGGCGCAGCGGCGCGATCCGGGTGAACGGGGTCGAGTCGATCGGCCTGCCTACCCACCTTATCGCCCATCTCGGCATCGGCTACTGCCCCGAGGAGCGCGGCATTTTCTCCTCGCTGTCGGCGGAGGAAAACCTGCTGCTGCCGCCGCAACTGAAAGGGGCAGGGGCGGGATTGAGCGTCGACGAGATCTACGCGATGTTCCCCAACCTGTATGAGCGCCGCCACAGCCAGGGCACGCGCCTGTCGGGCGGCGAGCAGCAGATGCTGGCGGTCGCCCGCATCCTGCGCACCGGCGCGCGCCTGCTGCTGCTCGACGAGATTTCCGAAGGGCTGGCGCCGGTCATCGTGCAGAGCCTGGCGCGCACCATCAGGACCCTGAAAGAGAAGGGCTACACGATCGTCATGGTCGAACAGAATTTTCGTTTCGCCGCGCCGCTCGCGGACCGCTTCTACGTGGTCGAGCACGGCCAGGTGGTCGAGACCTTCGGCGCCGCCGAACTGGACAAGAAGATGCCGCTGCTGACCGAGCTGCTCGGCGTCTGAACATGTGAATAAACCCGCACACATCAAACGGAGACAACATGAAACGCACCGCCCTTGCCCTCGCTGCCG
Source organism: Massilia sp. UBA6681 (assembly GCF_002454935.1). NCBI lineage: Bacteria > Pseudomonadati > Pseudomonadota > Betaproteobacteria > Burkholderiales > Oxalobacteraceae > Massilia > Massilia sp. UBA6681. Next base: position 219,315 of record NZ_DKJX01000098.1, on the reverse strand, counting down.
CTTTTGTCACCATGTCCGCCCAAGCCCAGATCTCGGGCGATGTCGTCAAGATCGGCTTCATCACCGACCTGTCCGGCGTGTATTCGGACGTCGACGGCAACGGCGGGGCGGAAGCGATCCGCATGGCGATCGCCGACGTGAAAGGCGCCATCAACGGCAAGAAGATCCAGCTGGTGGTGGCGGACCACCAGAACAAGCCGGACATTGCCGCCTCCAAGGCGCGCGAATGGTTCGACCAGCAGGGCGTCGACCTGCTCATCGGCGGCACCAATTCCGGCGCCAGCCTGGCGATGGCCAAGGTGGCCGCGGAAAAGAAAAAGGTGTTCATCGCGATCGGTTCCGGCACCGCGCAGCTGACCAACGAACAATGCACGCCCTACACCGTCCACTACGCCTACGACACCGTGGCGCTGGCGCGCGGCACCGGCGCGGCCATGCTCAAGCAGGGCGGCAAGTCCTGGTACTTCCTGACCGCCGACTACGCCTTCGGCCAGTCGCTCGAGAAGGACACGGCCGACGTCGTCAAGGCGGGCGGCGGCACCGTGGTGGGCAGCGTCAAGCACCCGCTGTCGGCCTCGGACTTCTCGTCCTTCCTGCTGCAGGCGCAGGCTTCCAAGGCGCAGGTGCTGGGCATGGCCAATGCCGGCGGTGACCTGATCAATGCGGTGAAGGCGGCCAACGAATTCGGCCTGACGAAGAAGATGAAGGTGGCCGGCCTGCTGGTGTTCATCAACGACGTCCACACCCTGGGCCTGAACACGACGCAGGGCATGTACCTGACCGACGGCTGGTACTGGGACCGCACTCCGGAGTCCCGTACCTGGGCCAAGCGCTATTTTGCCAAGATGAAGAAGCAGCCCTCGATGCTGCAGGCCGGCGATTACTCGGCCACCATGCAGTACTTGAATGCGGTGAAAGCCCTGGGTACCGACAATGCCGAGAAGGTGATGGCGCACCTGAAAGCCACGCCGATCAACGACATGTTCGCCAGGAACGGCACGATCCGTCCGGATGGGCGCATGGTGCACGACATGTACCTGATGCAGGTGAAGACGCCGCAGGAATCGAAGGGCGCGTGGGACTACTACAAGGTGGTCGCCACCATTCCGGGGGACCAGGCTTATACGAAGAAGGCCGAGACCAAGTGCGCGTTGTGGAAGTGAAGCTTTCTACTGCACTTTGTTAGCACCACTAACAGCAGATCCGTCATCCCGGCGCAGGCCGGGATCCAATTTTTTCATGCGTACCGGCAGCGCTACGAAATTGGGTTCCGGCCTTCGCCGGAACGACGTTTTGTAGCCGCGGGACTGACGTAAAGCGTCGTCACATGTCCCGTTAGAACAAAGCGAAACATGGACATCTTCGGCATCCCCCACCAAGCCCTGCTGAGCCAGCTCCTGCTCGGCCTGGTCAACGGCTCCTTCTACGCCATGCTCTCGCTGGGCCTGGCCGTCATCTTCGGCCTGCTGAACGTCATCAACTTCTCGCACGGTGCGCTGTACATGATGGGCGCCTTTGCCGCCTACATCGGCGTCACCAGTTTCGGCCTGAACTACTGGGTGATGCTGCTAGTCGCCCCGCTGCTGGTCGGCCTGTTCGGCATCCTGGTCGAGCGCACGATGCTGCGCTGGCTGTACCAGCTCGACCACCTCTACGGCCTGCTGCTGACCTTCGGCATCACGCTGCTGCTGGAAGGCGTGTTCCGCTCCTTCTTCGGGGTCTCGGGCCAGACCCTGGACGTGCCGGAACAGCTGGCCGGGGCCACCGACCTCGGCTTCATGATCCTGCCGAACTACCGCGCCTGGGTGGTCGCCGCCTCGCTGTTCGTGTGCCTGTCCACCTGGTTCGTGATCGAAAAGACCCGTCTGGGTGCCTACCTGCGCGCCGGTACCGAGAACCCGAAGCTGGTCGAGGCCTTCGGCATCAACGTGCCGCTGATGGTCACGCTCACCTATGGCTTCGGCGTGGCCCTTGCCGGCTTCGCGGGTGTGCTGGCGGCGCCGGTCATCAACGTCACGCCGCTGATGGGCTCGAACCTGATCATCGTCGTCTTCGCGGTGGTCGTCATCGGCGGCATGGGCTCGATCCTCGGCGCGATCCTGACCGGCCTGGCCCTCGGCGTGATCGAAGGCCTGACCCGCGTGTTCTATCCGGAAGGCTCGGAAGTGGTGGTGTTCGTCGTGATGGTGATCGTCCTGCTGCTGCGTCCGGCCGGACTGTTTGGCAAGGAACGATGAGATGAACAAGAAGATCGCTTACCTCCTCGCGCTGGTGCTGTTCCTGGCGGCGCCCTTCCTGGCCTATCCGGTGTTCCTGATGAAGTTGCTGTGCTTCGCCCTGTTCGCCTGCGCCTTCAACCTCCTGATCGGTTTTACCGGACTGCTGTCCTTCGGCCATGCCGCTTTTTTCGGCAGCGCTGGCTATGTGACCGGACACCTGCTGGCGGTCGTGGGGCTGCCGACCGAGTTCGGCATCGTGCTGGGCGTGGCGGCCTCTAGCCTGCTGGGCCTGATCATCGGCGCGCTGGCGATCCGCCGGCAGGGCATCTACTTCTCGATGATCACGCTGGCGCTGGCCCAGATGGTCTATTTCGCGGCGCTGCGTTCCCCCTTTACCCACGGCGAGGATGGCTTGCAGGGCGTGCCGCGCGCGCGCTTGTTCGGCCTGCTGGACCTGTCGAACGACCTGGCGATGTACTACCTGGTGCTGGCGATCGCCGTGGCCGGCTTCCTGCTCATCGTTCGTATCGTCCGGTCGCCCTTCGGCCAGGTGCTCAAGGCGATCAAGGAAAACGAGGCGCGCGCCGTCTCGCTGGGCTACGAGGTGGACCGCTACAAGCTGCTGGCCTTCGTGCTCTCGGCAAGCCTGGCAGGGCTTGCTGGCGCCACCAAGACGGTGGTGCTGGGCTTCGAGACGCTGACCGACGTGCACTGGACCATGTCGGGGCTGGTGGTCCTGATGACGCTCGTGGGCGGCATGGGAACCCTGGCCGGGCCCATCCTCGGCGCCTTCCTCGTCATCGCGCTGGAGAACAAGCTGGGCGACGTCGGCGGCTGGCTGGCGGAACAGTCGGGCGTGGCCTGGTTCGGGACGCTCGGCGAGTCGGTAGGCATGGTGACGGGCCTGATCTTCATTGTCTGTGTTCTATTGTTCCGTCGTGGTATTGTTGGGGAACTAGGTGCGCTGCTCGAGCGTGGCCGCAAGGTCGCCACCTAGGGAAGGGCGGCTGCCCATTGCACGCGGAGCGGACATGAAGCTGGAATCCCATTACGTCGACGTACACGGCCTGCGCATGCATTACGTCAGCGCGGGCGAAGGCCCGGCCGTGATCCTGATGCACGGTTTTCCGGACACCCATGCGATCTGGCGGCTCCAGGTCCCGGCGCTGGCTGCCAGGGGTTTCCGGGTCATCGCGCCCGACATGCGCGGCTACGGCAAGACCGACGCCCCGCCTGCTACTGGCGCCTACGCCATCGAATTCCTGTGCGCCGACATCCTCGGCCTGATGGACCAGCTCGGCCTGGACAAGGCCTCGCTCGTGGGCCACGACTGGGGCGGGCTGGTCGGCTGGCAGCTGTGCATGAATGCCCCGCAGCGCTTCGAGCGTTTCGTCGCCCTGTCCACCGGACACCCGGCGGCGATCGCCAATGCCGGCGTCACCCAGCAAATGCGCTTCTGGTACATCCTGGGTTTCCTGATGCCGGTGGTGGCCGAACACGCGATCCGCGCCAACGACTGGTTCTTCCTGCGCCAGATGACGCGCCGTCCGGAACAGGTGGCGATCTGGCGCGCCGCGCTGGAGCCGGAAGGGCGCCTGACGGCGGCGCTGAACTACTACCGCGCCAACCTCAAGCTGGGCCGCCCGCACCACTGGCGCCCGGTCGAAGTGCCGGTGATGGGCGTCTGGAGCGACCGCGACCCGGCGCTGGGCGAGAAGCAGATGCTGGATTCGGTCCACCACTGCCGCGCGGGCTTCCGCTACGAGCGCCTGAGCGGGGCGGGGCACTGGATGCAGCTGTCGGCGACGGAGCGCCTCAACGCCCTGCTGCTCGACTTCCTGCGGACTTCGTAAAGCAGCGGCGTAGATGGCACGTGCATCGGCGCGCGTGACTTCCCGTGGGTTGTTGCCGAGCAGTCTGGTTTGCAGCATGGCCTCGTCGGCCAGACGCTCGAGGTCGGCTTCCGTGATGCCGACCTGGCGCCCGTCGTCCTGGTTTGTTGCATCGCAACAACGAGCGCCTCTGGTCCGATCCTCTTCACTGCCGGTTGCATTGGATACGACGCTCGCTGTTCTCCTGTGCTGTCGGACAAGCTTAACCCGTCCGTTCCCTTGCCACTGCCTTACAATGCAGCCTCTGCATTCCTCCCACGTTTTCCCATGATTGATTTTGCTTGGCTCGGCGTTGCTGCCTTCACCGCCGGGCTGGTCGATGCCGTCGTCGGCGGCGGCGGCCTGATCCAGATTCCCGCGATTTTCTCTGTGTTGCCGAAAGAGGTTCCCGCGACGCTGCTGGGAACCAACAAGTTCGCCAGCATCTTCGGCACCAGTGCCGCCGCCGTGAGTTACGCGCGGCGGGTGAGGGTGGCGTGGAGCACCGCAGCGCCGGCCGCGCTGGCGGCCTTCGCGCTGTCCTTCGCCGGCGCCTGGACCGTGACGCGGGTGCCGGCGGACTTTGTACGTACGCTCTTGCCGATCATCCTGGTGGCGGTGGCCGTTTACACCTTCAAGAAGAAGGACCTCGGTTCGGTGCATGCACCAGTGCACAGCGGACTGGCGGAGCGCTACTGGGCCATCGGCATCGGCGCAGCGATCGGCTTCTATGATGGTTTCTTTGGACCGGGCACCGGCAGCTTCCTGATCTTCCTGTTCGTGCGCTTCTTCGGCTTCGATTTCCTGAGCGCTTCCGCAGCGGCGAAGATCGTCAATGTCGCCTGTAACTTCTCGGCCCTGCTGTGGTTCGGCTACAGCGGTCACCTGCTGTGGCAGCTCGGCTTGATGATGGCGGCGTGCCAGGTTGCCGGTTCGCTGATCGGCACCAGGTTAGCGCTGAAGCATGGCAGCGGGTTTGTGCGCAAGCTGTTCCTGGTTGTTGTGTCGGGACTGATCCTGAAAACCGCTTACGATGCCTTCACTAGGATCGGTTGGTGATTGTTCCACGTGAAACAGCAAAGCCGGGTTCGCCCGGCTTTTTGTTTTTTGTTCCACGTGAAACACTTGGGCGACGGTCCGGCTAAATGTTCCACGTGAAACAAAATCTGTCGTTTTCAGCCCCCTAAAAGCTTCCGCAAGAAAAAAGAATCTATAATCGCGCATTAGACTCCTCGCCTCACTCTCCATCATGCTATTTCCTACTGAATTCGACGTCATCGTCGTCGGCGGCGGCCATGCCGGTACCGAGGCCGCACTTGCGTCCGCACGCACGGGTCAGAAGACCCTGCTGCTGACCCACAACATCGAAACCCTCGGCGCCATGTCGTGCAACCCATCGATTGGCGGCATCGGCAAGGGCCACCTCGTCAAGGAAGTCGACGCCCTCGGCGGCGCCATGGCAATTGCCACCGACGAATCGGGCATCCAGTTCCGCATCCTGAACTCGTCCAAGGGCCCGGCCGTGCGCGCCACTCGCGCCCAGGCCGACCGCATGCTGTACAAGCAGGCGATCCGCTCGCGCCTGGAAAACCAGCCGAACCTGTGGCTGTTCCAGCAGGCCGTGGAAGACCTGATGCTGGAAGGCGACCGCGTGGTCGGCGCCGTCACCCAGGTCGGACTGAAGTTCCGTGCCCGCGCCGTGGTCCTCACCGCCGGCACTTTCCTGGACGGGAAGATCCACGTCGGCCTGCAGAACTACTCGGGCGGCCGCGCCGGCGATCCGCCCGCGGTCTCGCTGTCGAGCCGCCTGAAGGAACTCAAGCTGCCGCAGGGCCGCCTGAAGACCGGCACGCCGCCGCGCATCGACGGCCGCAGCATCGACTTCTCGGTCTTGTCGGAACAGCCGGGCGACCTCGATCCGGTGCCGGTGTTTTCGGTCATGGGCAATGCCGCCATGCACCCGCGCCAGGTACCGTGCTGGGTCACCCACACCAACGAGAAGACCCACGAGATCATCCGCAACGGCCTGGATCGCAGCCCGATGTACACCGGCGTGATCGAGGGCGTGGGCCCGCGCTACTGCCCCTCGATCGAAGACAAGATCCACCGTTTTGCTTCGAAAGAGTCGCACCAGATCTTCCTGGAACCGGAAGGCTTGACGACCAACGAGTTCTACCCGAACGGGATCTCGACCAGCCTGCCGTTCGACGTGCAGCTGGAACTGGTGCGCTCGATGCGCGGCATGGAGAACGCTTTCATCCTGCGCCCCGGCTATGCGATCGAGTACGACTACTACGATCCGCGCGGCCTGAAGGCCTCGCTGGAAACCAGGTCGATCAAGGGCCTGTTCTTTGCCGGCCAGATCAACGGCACCACCGGCTATGAAGAAGCGGCCGCGCAAGGCCTGCTGGCCGGCTTGAACGCCGCGCTGCAGACCCAGGGCAAGGATGCCTGGACGCCGGGTCGCTCGGAAGCCTACCTCGGCGTGCTGGTCGACGACCTCACCACCCAGGGCGTGGCCGAGCCTTACCGCATGTTCACCAGCCGCGCCGAATACCGCCTGTCCCTGCGCGAGGACAATGCCGACATGCGCCTGACCGAGATCGGCCGCAAGCTCGGCATCGTCGGCGACGCCCAGTGGGCCGCCTTCGAGAACAAGCGCGAATCGGTGGCCCGCGAGCTCGAGCGCCTGCGCTCGACCTGGGTCAACCCGCGCATCCTGGCCGCCGCCGAATCCGAGCGCGTGGTGGGGCAGGCGATCGAACGCGAGTACAACCTGGCCGACCTGCTGCGCCGCCCGGGCGTGCAGTACGATACCCTGATGAGCATGACCGGGGTCGAAGGCCAGGCGCTGGCCGGCCCCGGTGTGGAAGACCCGGCGGTGAAGGAGCAGATCGAGATCCAGCTGAAGTACGCCGGCTACATCGACCGCCAGGCGCGCGAAGTCGAGCGTCATGACCACTACGAGAACCTGAAGCTGCCGGAAAACCTGAACTACCTGGACATCCAGGCCTTGTCCTTCGAGGTGCGCCAGAAGCTCGACAAGCAGCGTCCGGAAACCCTGGGCCAGGCTTCGCGCATATCGGGCGTCACCCCGGCGGCGATCTCGCTGCTGCTGGTGCACCTGAAAAAGCGCGGCGCCAAGGGCTTTACCAACGCGCCGGCGGAGCAGGCTGAATGAAATATTTCGACCGCGCCGCCTTGGCGCAGGTGCTGGCTGACGGCATCAAGGACATGCATCTCGACGTATCGGCAGCACAGCAGGACAAGCTGCTCGATTACCTGGCGCTGATGAACAAGTGGAATAGCGTCTACAACCTGACCTCGCTGCGCGACCCGATGCAGATGGTGACTCACCACCTGCTCGACTCGCTCGCGGCGGTGCCGGCCTTTGCGGAAGCCCGCAATGTGCTGGACGTCGGGGCAGGGGGCGGATTGCCGGGCGTGGTGCTCGCAATCTGCAGGCCAGGCATGAAATTGTCGATGATCGACACGGTCCACAAGAAAACCGCCTTCCTCAAGCAGGTGAAAGCGGAACTCGAGCTGACCAACGTCACCGTGCACACCATGAAGGTGCAGGAACTCGAAGTGAGCGACAAATTCGACGTGATTACTTCCCGCGCGTTTGCCGATCTCACGGATTTCCTGAACTGGTCCGGGCACCTGCTGGCCGAGGGCGGGAAATTCATCGCTTTGAAAGGCACGGCGCCGGCGGAAGAGCAGGAGCGCATCCCGGCGGAATGGAAAATTAGCGGTTTACAGCCATTGCAGGTTCCAAGGCTGGGCGCGGAGCGCCACCTCATATTTGTCGAGCGTTCGGCATAAACAAAATAAACCGTATAAACAGTTTATATCGTTTATAAAATACAAACCGTTTAAATTGTTTGTACGGTATGAACGATATATCACCTTGGCTTCCATGGACAAGAATAGATGGCGAAGATTTTTTGCGTAGCGAACCAGAAGGGCGGGGTCGGCAAGACCACCACCAGTGTGAACCTGGCGGCAGGCCTGGCCAAGCTGGACCAGCGCGTGCTGCTGGTCGACCTCGACCCGCAGGGCAATTCCACCATGGGCGCGGGCATCAACAAGGCCTCGCTCGAAGGTTCGATCTACCAGGTGCTGCTGGGTGAGCTCGATGTGCCCACCGCGCGCCTGCGTTCCGAGTCGGGGCGCTTCGACGTGCTGCCGGCCAACCGCGAGCTGGCCGGCGCCGAAGTCGAGATGGTGGCGCTCGAGAACCGCGAGCGCCGCCTGAAGGAGGCGCTCGCGGCGGTGGACAAGGACTACGACTTCATCCTGGTCGACTGCCCGCCGGCGCTGTCGCTGCTGACGCTCAATGGGCTGTGCGCGGCGCACGGCGTGATCATCCCGATGCAGTGCGAGTACTACGCGCTGGAGGGCCTGTCCGACCTGGTCAACACGATCAAGAAGGTGCACGCCAACCTGAACACCGACCTGCGCATCATCGGCCTGCTGCGGGTGATGTTCGACCCGCGCATGACCCTGTCGCAGCAGGTGTCGAGCCAGCTCGAGCAGCACTTCGGCGACAAGGTGTTCAAGACCATCATTCCGCGCAACGTGCGCCTGGCCGAGGCCCCGTCGTATGGCATGCCGGGCGTGGTGTTCGACCCGTCCTCGAAGGGCGCGCAGGCGTACATCGCCTTCGGCGCCGAGATGGTCGAGCGCATCAAGACCATGTGATTACAAAACTAGCTGACATAACTATGGCAACCAAAAAACTCAAAGGTTTGGGGCGCGGCCTCGACGCACTGCTCGGCGGCGACAGCCAGCCCGCGCCTAGTAAAGCCCCCTCGTCGCTGCCGATCACCCAGATCCAGGCCGGCAAGTACCAGCCGCGTACCCGCATGGACGAAACCTCGCTGAGCGAGCTGGCGGCCTCGATCAAGACCCAGGGCATCATGCAGCCGGTGCTGGTACGTCCGCTGCAGGAGGGGGCCCCGGTGCCGTACGAGATCATCGCCGGCGAGCGCCGCTTCCGCGCCGCCCAGATGGCCGGCCTGGACGAGATCCCGGTGCTGGTGCGCGAAGTCGACGACCAGTCGGCCGCCGCCATGGCCCTGATCGAGAACATCCAGCGCGAAGACCTGAACCCGCTCGAGGAAGCGCAGGGCATCCAGCGCCTGATCAACGATTTTCAGTTCACCCACGAGCAGGCCGCCGCGGCGGTCGGCCGTTCGCGCAGCGCGGTGTCGAACCTGCTGCGCCTGATTAACCTGGCCCAGCCGGTGCAAACCATGCTGATGGCCGGCGACATCGACATGGGCCATGCCCGGGCCCTGCTGGCGGTGGACAGCGCGAACCAGATCGCCCTGGCCAACCACGTGATCGCCAAGCGCCTGTCGGTGCGCGAGACCGAGAAGCTGGTGGCCCGTGCGCTCGAGGAGCAGTCGAGCCCGGCAACCCCGGCGCGCGCCAAGGACAAGCCGGGCGACATCGTGCGCCTGGAAGAGGAACTGTCGGACAAGCTTGCCACGCCGGTGATGTTCAAGATGGGGGCGAAGGGCAAGGGGCAGCTGATCATCGACTTTGCCGACCTCGACATCCTGGACGGCGTGCTGGCCCGCCTGCGTGCCTGAAATGTGTCTTGGCGCGGGGGCGCCGATCTTGTCAAGCCCGCGCCGGAACTGACGTATGCATGCCACGTTCGCTCACCGAATCGACTGTTTGACCGCGTGGGCGGGAGACCTGTCCACGCTGCGCAAGTCAGGACTGGCTCATCAGTTAAGTGACTGAAAATATGGGGAAAAGCGATTCCCCAATGTTGCTCCCATCACATCTTTACGCAGCAGTTATAAGCGCGGAATCGTTTGACTCGCGTCCGTATAACCACTTATAATCCCGCTGATTCATGTAATTACCACATCGTAACTGTCCGATTGCGCGGCGAGAAACCAGAACAAAAATGTTGCGCATCGTCTCCCTGCAATTGATTGCAACAGTAGTCGCAGGCGTCATCGCCGCACTGCTGGGGGGATGGTCTGCGATGTTTTCGGCAGTACTGGGCGGTTTGTGTTGTGTAGTGCCCAACGGAATCATGGCAATAAGGCTGTTCGCCAATGCTCACCGAGCCGGTGGCGCCAGTCCTGCAACATTCTTCATCTGGGAATTTATAAAGATTGCTCTCACGCTGGCGCTCTTGGGCGCTACCGCGTGGCTGTACCACGATCTGAACTGGCTGGCGCTACTTGCCGGGTTTGTCGTGGCGCTGAAAAGTTACATATTCTTATTATTTAGGCACTGAAAAATGGCGACTCCAACCGACGGCGCAGCGCACGCGCCCACCGCTTCAGAATACATCAAGCACCACCTGGGCCATCTGTCGAACCACCATCAGGACAGCCCGGTCGACTTCTCGATCCTGCACTACGACACGATTTTCTGGTCGATCGCCATGGGCGTTCTCGGCTGCCTGATCATGTGGATGGCCGCGCGTAAAGCCACCTCGGGCGTACCGGGCCGCTTCCAGGCTGCCGTCGAGATGCTGGTCGAGATGGTTGAAGACCAGTCGAAGTCGATCGTCCACGGCGACCGCAGCTTCATTGCCCCGCTGGCGCTCACCGTGTTCGTCTGGGTCGCCCTGATGAACTCGCTCGACTTCCTGCCGGTCGACATGTTCGCATTGGCCTTCAGCGCCCTGGGCGTGGAGCACATCTTCCCGTATCACCGCGTCGTTCCCACCGCCGACCTGAACGGCACCATCGGCATTTCGCTGGGCGTGCTGCTCCTGATGTTCTACTACAGCATCAAGGTCAAGGGCCTGGGCGGCTGGATTCACGAACTGTTCGCAGCACCGTTCGGCATCGCCATGGCGCCGTTCAACCTGCTCCTGAACATCATCGAATACGCAGCAAAAATGGTGTCGCTCGGTATGCGACTGTTCGGCAACATGTTCGCCGGCGAGCTGCTGTTCCTATTGATCGCTCTGCTGGGCTCGACCGCTACCGTCTTCGGTTTCGTCGGCCACGTGATTGCTGGCTCGATCTGGGCGATCTTCCACATCCTGATCGTGTTCCTGCAGGCATTCATCTTCATGATGCTGACGCTGGTGTACCTCGGTCAGGCCCATGAAGGCCACTGATCGGCGCCGCAAGCATCGAACAGATAGTGGTTGTAAAGAAGTTGTAGTTTTTAATCTAGTTTTTAAATTAACTTTTGGAGTTACACATGACTGACCTTTCTTTTGTTGCACTGGCTTGCGGTTTGATCATCGGTCTGGGCGCTATCGGTGCTTGCATCGGCATCGCTCTGATGGGCGGTAAATACCTGGAAGCCTCTGCACGTCAGCCAGAACTGATGAACACCCTGCAGACCAAGATGTTCCTGCTGGCCGGTCTGATCGACGCGGCATTCCTGATCGGCGTCGGTATCGCCATGCTGTTCGCGTTCGCTAACCCGTTCACCGGCTAAGACACACGTCTTGACGCATTGAAGAGCCGAACCGGGTCCGGTTCGGCATCCGTGTTTCTGTAATAAGGAAAATACCGTGAACCTTAACGCAACGATGTTTGCACAGCTCGTGGTCTTCCTCATCCTGGCCGCCTTCACGATGAAGTTCGTGTGGCCGCCGCTGATGAAAGCACTCGACGAGCGTGCTGAGAGGATTGCGAATGGCTTGGCAGCTGCCGATCGTGGCAAGGCCGACCTGGCCGCCGCAGAAAAGCGTGTGCAGGCTGAAATGGCCGGCGCCCGTGACGAAGTCCAGAAGCGCATCGCCGACGCTGAAAAGCGCGCTGCCCAGATCATCGACGCAGCCAAGGCAACCGCTGCCGAAGAAGCCGCCCGTATCGTCGCTGCAGCCCAGGCCGACGCCGAGCAGCAAGTGACCCGCGCCCGCGAAGAACTGCGCGCACAGGTCGCCTCGCTGGCAGTGCAAGGCGCCGAGCAGATCCTGAAGCGTGAAGTGAACCCAGCGGTCCACGCCGACCTGCTGTCGAAACTGTCGACCGAGCTCTGATCATGGCTGAACTCGCAACCGTCGCCCGCCCTTACGCCGAAGCGCTGTTCCGTGTCGCCCAGTCGGGCGACATGGCCGCCTGGTCGGCCGTCACTGCCGAGCTGGGCCAGATCGGCGCCAACCCGGACGTGCAGGCTTTTGCCGGCAACCCGAACGTCACGCACGCCCAGCTGGCCGACACGATTGCGTCCCTGGTCAAGTCGCCGCTGAATGCTGAAGCGAAGAACTTTATCGCGATGCTGGCCGAAAACGGCCGCGTCACCCTGCTGCCCGAAATCGCCGCCCAGTTCGCGGTACTGAAGAACGCCAACGAAGGTGCCGCCGATGCGGAGATCGTCAGCGCCTTCGAGATCTCGGGTGACCAGCTGGCCCAGTTGGTCGCAACGCTGGAAAAGAAATTTGGCCGCAAGCTGAACCCAACGGTAACAGTGGATCCTTCGCTGATCGGTGGTGTGCGCGTGGTCGTCGGCGACGAAGTGCTCGATACCTCGGTACGCGCCAAGCTGCAACAGATGCATGTTGCGCTGGTGTCCTAATCGATCGATATCTAGCAGCACGCGCCGGCGCTAGTGCCCTTGCCCTACGCATCAAAAACATTTGGAGTTAGCACTCATGCAACTTAATTCTTCTGAAATCAGCGAACTGATCAAGAGCCGCATCCAGGGTCTGGAAGGTTCGGCTGAAGTTCGCAATCAAGGCACGGTGATCTCCGTCGCCGACGGTATCTGCCGCATCCATGGTCTGTCGGACGTGATGCAGGGCGAGATGCTGGAATTCCCTGGCAACACCTTCGGCCTGGCGATGAACCTCGAGCGCGACTCCGTCGGCGCCGTCATCCTGGGCGCCTACGAGCACATCTCGGAAGGCGACACCGTCAAGACCACCGGCCGCATCCTGGAAGTGCCGATCGGTCCCGAACTGCGTGGCCGCGTGGTCAATGCACTGGGCCAGCCGATCGACGGCAAGGGTCCGATCGCCACCACCCTGACCGCACCGATCGAAAAGATCGCTCCGGGCGTCATCGCCCGTGAATCGGTCTCGCAGCCGATGCAGACCGGCATCAAATCGATCGACGCGATGGTGCCGATCGGCCGTGGCCAGCGTGAGCTGATCATCGGCGACCGCCAAACTGGTAAGTCCGCTGTCGCAGTCGACGCGATCATCAACCAGAAGGGCCAGGGCGTCACCTGCGTGTACGTCGCAATTGGCCAGAAGGCTTCGACCATCAAGAACATCGTCCGCTCGCTGGAACAGCACGGCGCGATGGAGTACACCATCGTTGTCGCCGCTTCCGCTTCGGAATCGGCTGCGATGCAGTACATCTCGGCCTACTCGGGCTGCGCCATGGGCGAATACTTCCGCGACCGCGGCGAAGACGCGCTGATCGTGTACGACGACCTGTCGAAGCAGGCAGTCGCCTACCGCCAGATCTCGCTGCTGCTGCGCCGTCCGCCGGGCCGCGAAGCCTACCCGGGCGACGTGTTCTACCTGCACAGCCGTCTGCTGGAGCGCGCAGCACGCGTGAACGCCGACTACGTCGAGAAGTTCACCAACGGCGCCGTCACCGGCAAGACCGGTTCGCTGACCGCACTGCCGATCATCGAAACCCAGGCAGGCGACGTCTCGGCATTCGTGCCGACCAACGTGATTTCGATTACCGACGGCCAGATCTTCCTGGAGACCTCGCTGTTCAACGCCGGTATCCGTCCTGCGATCAACGCAGGTATCTCGGTCTCCCGCGTCGGTGGCGCAGCCCAGACCAAGGTCATCAAGGGCCTGTCGGGCGGTATCCGTACCGACCTGGCGCAGTACCGTGAACTGGCTGCGTTCGCGCAGTTCGCATCGGACCTGGACGAATCGACCCGCAAGCAGCTGGACCGCGGTGCACGCGTGACCGAACTGCTGAAGCAGCCGCAGTTCTCGCCGCTGTCGACCTCGCTGATGGCCGCATCGCTGTTCGCCGTCAACAAGGGCTACCTGGACGACATCGAAGTCAAGAAAGTCCTGCCGTTCGAGCAGGGCCTGCACAACTTCCTGAAGTCGAGCCACGCTGCGCTGCTGTCGAAGATCGACGAAACCAAGCAACTGGACAAGGACGGCGAAGCTGCGCTGTCGGCCGCCATTGCTGATTTCAAGAAATCCGGCGCATATTAATCGTCAAGCCGGCGCCGTGTGAGCACGGCGCCGGTGCGCGGAAGGAGTAAGGACTCATGGCAGTAGGCAAAGAGATTCGTGGCAAGATCAAGAGCGTAGAGAATACGAAGAAGATCACCAAGGCGATGGAAATGGTCGCCGCATCGAAAATGCGCAAGGCGCAGGACCGTATGCGCGCCGCCCGTCCCTACAGTGACAAGGTTCGTACCATCACCGCCAATCTGGCCGGCGCAAACCCGGAATACACGCACCCGTTCATGGCGCAAGCCAAGGGCGTGAAAGCGAAGGCCGTGGGTTTCATCGTCGTCACGACCGACAAGGGTCTGTGCGGCGGCATGAACACCAACGTGCTGCGCCAGGTGACGCTGAAGGCGCGCGAGATGGAGCAGGCAGGTAACACCGTCGAGGCAGTTGCCATCGGCAACAAGGGCCTGGGCTTCCTGAACCGCATGGGCATGAAAGTTGTTTCGCAAGCGACCCAGCTCGGCGATACGCCGCACCTGGACAAGCTGATCGGCCCGGTCAAGGTGATGCTGGACGCGTACCAGGAAGGCAAGCTCGACGCTGTCTACCTGTGCTACACCAAGTTCATCAACACGATGAAACAGGAACCGATGGTCGAGCAGCTGCTCCCGCTGCCGGCCAAGCACATGGAAGCGGACAAGGGCGGTATCAGCTGGGACTACATCTACGAACCGGAAGCGGCCGTCGTCATCGACGAACTGCTGGTGCGTTATGTGGAAGCGCTGGTGTACCAGGCCGTCGCCGAGAACCTGGCGTCCGAGCAGTCGGCGCGCATGGTGGCGATGAAGGCAGCGAGCGACAACGCCGGTAGTGTCATCAGCGACCTGAAGCTGGTCTACAACAAGACCCGCCAGGCAGCGATTACCAAAGAACTCTCCGAGATCGTTTCCGGCGCAGCAGCCGTCTAAGCGATCAAAGCACAAGAATTTAACTATATATCTGAAGGAACGAACATGGCTGATGGCAAAATCGTTCAGTGTATCGGCGCAGTGGTCGACGTGGAATTCCCGCGTAACGCCATGCCGAAAGTGTACGACGCACTGAAAATGGAAGGTTCGGAACTGACCCTGGAAGTCCAGCAGCAGCTGGGCGACGGCGTGGTCCGTACCATTGCACTGGGCAGCTCGGAAGGCCTGCGTCGCGGCATGATTATCCAGAACACCGGCAACCCGATCATGGTTCCGGTCGGCACCCCGACCCTGGGCCGCATCATGGACGTGCTGGGCAACCCGATCGACGAATGCGGTCCGGTCAGCCACGAGCGCATGGCATCGATCCACCGCGATGCGCCGGCCTACGACGAGCTGTCGCCGTCGACCGACCTGCTGGAAACCGGCATCAAGGTGATCGACCTGGTCTGCCCGTTCGCCAAAGGCGGTAAGGTCGGCCTGTTCGGCGGCGCCGGCGTCGGCAAGACCGTCAACATGATGGAACTGATCAACAACATCGCGAAGGCGCACTCGGGTCTGTCCGTGTTCGCCGGCGTGGGTGAGCGTACCCGTGAAGGTAACGACTTCTACCACGAGATGGCGGACGCCAAGGTCGTCGACCTGGAAAACCCGACCAACTCGAAAGTGGCGATGGTCTACGGCCAGATGAACGAACCGCCGGGCAACCGTCTGCGCGTCGCGCTGACCGGCCTGACCATGGCGGAAGCCTTCCGTGACGAAGGCAAGGACGTTCTGTTCTTCGTCGACAACATCTACCGTTACACCCTGGCCGGTACCGAAGTGTCGGCACTGCTGGGCCGTATGCCGTCCGCGGTGGGCTACCAGCCGACCCTGGCCGAAGAAATGGGCCGCCTGCAGGAGCGTATTACCTCGACCAAGACCGGTTCGATCACCTCGATCCAGGCCGTGTACGTCCCTGCGGATGACTTGACCGACCCGTCGCCGGCAACCACCTTCGCCCACCTGGACTCGACCGTCGTTCTGTCGCGTGACATCGCTTCGCTGGGTATCTACCCGGCAGTCGACCCGCTGGACTCGACCTCGCGCCAGCTGGACCCGCTGGTCGTCGGTGAAGAGCACTACGCCACCGCGCGCGCCGTGCAGGGCACCCTGCAGCGCTACAAGGAACTGCGTGACATCATCGCGATTCTGGGCATGGACGAACTGGCGCCGGAAGACAAGCTGGTCGTCGCACGCGCTCGCAAGATGCAGCGTTTCCTGTCGCAGCCGTTCCACGTCGCTGAAGTGTTCACCGGCTCGCCGGGCAAGTACGTTTCGCTGAAAGACACGATCAAGGGCTTCAAGATGATCGCATCGGGCGAACTGGACCACCTGCCGGAGCAGGCCTTCTACATGGTCGGCACCATCGAGGAAGCAATCGAAAAGGCCAAGAAGCTGGCTGCCTAAAGAAATTTCGGAGAACCGTCGCGAGCGGCAGCAGTTTTGGGTGAGAAGCGCAGCTGTACGCTAGTACAGCGAGCATCGCCGGCCTACGCGGCCCGCCCGAAACTGCAACGCGCAGCAGGTTATCCGAGATTTCTGCAGCCGGTTTCTTAAACTGAAGGAAAGACATGGCAAACACCATTCAAGTGGACGTGGTCTCGGCCGAAGAGCAGATCTTCTCCGGCCTGGCTACCTTCGTCGCGCTGCCGGGTGAAGCGGGTGAGCTGGGTATCTACCCGAAGCACACCCCGCTGATCACGCGCATCAGGCCAGGTGCCGTCCGGATCCAGACGGCTGCCGGCGGCGAAGAGTTCGTCTTCGTCGCAGGCGGTATCCTCGAAGTGCAGCCGAACGGCGTGACCGTGCTGGCCGACACCGCAATCCGCGGTGGCGACCTGGACGAAGCGAAGGCACTGGAAGCAAAGAAGCAGGCCGAAGAGCTGATGCTGAACAAGGAATCGAAGATCGACTACGCGAAAGCCCAGGCCGAAATGGCCGCGGCGATCGCGCAGCTGGCGGCGATCCAGAAGCTGCGTTCGAAAGGACGCTAAGCAGCATCCGCGTTTGCGGCACAAAGAGGCAGCCTTCGGGCTGCCTTTTTTCTTATGGGGGTCAGGTCTGACATTTGGACACAGGCTCTGCCTTGGCGCCTACTTGCTTATTGCGTTGTCGCTACTCTGGACTGCGTGCACGGTCGAGGTCGTGTCCAAATGTCAGACCTGACCCCGGTTTGTGCAAGAGCTAGAGGTGAAGTTTGCAGGACACGGTTAGCTGGCGCACGAGTGCGTGGGTGTTTTGGGCTTACTATGGCTTCCTGTGCGTTGAGACAGCTCTCGAGCCAACCATGGCAAGCCCTCCAGACCATCGCGAACAGCAGCAAACCCGGCCGGCGGACGACCGCTTCGGCCAGACCCTGTACCGCTTCCTCTTCTTCGACTGGCTGTTCCGCGACGTCAGCAGGGCGCGCAACCTGTACGAACGCCATGCCGCGCGCGAGCACAACCGGCGCATGAGCCGTTATTTACCGGTCTACATGCGGCGCTGGTCGGTGCTGGCCACCTTCGACTTCGCGCTCGGCTTCCTGTTCGAGCGCGTGCTGTCCGCCACCATGCTGTCGGCCCTGTTCTTCACCGGTACCTGCGTGACCATCACCGGCATCCTCGTGATGACCGTGATCTGGCTGTTCCTCGCCGCCCGCCTGCCTTGACGCCTGCCGGGGCGCTCCCGTTCGCCCCCGCATAGCCACCACTTGACCCATCCGAACGACGGTTGATCGGCTCCTGATTGCGGCAGGCCCGGCACCGTACGTACAGTCACGGCAGTCCATAACAAGAAAGGAATGCCGACCATGTTCATTCGTACCGCCATCTGCGCCGCAGCGCTGCTCCTGTGCGCGCCGCACACCGCTTTCGCCGCCGACTCCCCCCCTGGCAAGCCGCTCAGCAAGCGCGCACTCGACGACCTGTCCTTCCGCCTGCACGCGACCGTCGCTCCCTATTTCCCTGCCGAGGCGCCGGGCGGCATCGTCCTGGTCGTCAAGGATGGCCAGACCGTCCTGCGCCGCGCCTACGGCATGGCCGACACGAGCAAGGGCGTGAAAATGGCGCCCGAGATGGCCATGCGCATCGGTTCGATGACCAAGCAGTTCACCGCCACCGGCATCCTGCTGCTGGCGGACGAGGGCAAGCTGTCCATCGACGACGAGATCACCAAGTACCTGCCGGACTACCCGACCCAGGGCAAGAAGATCACCATCGAACACCTGCTGACCCATACCTCGGGCATCATCAGCTATACCGGCAAGCCGGGCTTCCCCCAGCGGGCGCCGCAGGACATCACGGTGGCGGCCCAGATTGACTCCTTCAAGAACGACCCGCTGCAGTTCGAGCCCGGCAGCACCTGGCGCTACAACAATTCGGGCTACTACCTGCTCGGGGCCATCATCGAGAAGGTCTCCGGCCTGCCCTATCACAAGTTCCTGGCGCAGCGCATCTTCGTGCCCCTCGGGATGGACCACACCGCCTACGAAGGCCACGAGCGCAGTGCGTGGCCGAGCGCCGCCGGCCATTCCCCGCTCGAGAAAGGGTTTGGTCCGGCCCGGCCGCTCGGCAAGAACCAGTCCTATGCCGCCGGCGAACTGGTGTCGACCGTGGACGACCTGGCGAAATGGGATGCGGCCGTGGGCAGGAAGCTGCTCAAGCCGGCCACCTGGCAGCGCGCCTTCACGTCCTACCGCCTGAGCGACGGCAAGGACAGCCACTACGGTTATGGCTGGGAGCTGACCCTGATCCAGGGCGAGCCGACCATCGGCCACAGCGGGTCGACCCGGGGCTTCCGCTCGTATGGCCTGCGCCTGCCCAACAAGGGCGTGTACGTGGCGGTGCTGACCAACGGCGATGCTGGCATGGTGGTGCCGGACGTGGTGGCGCGCAGGGCGGCTGCCGTCGCCATCGGCAAGCCGCTGCCGGAATTCCGCGAGGTGGCGCTCGATGCCGCGGCGCTGGACGCGGTAGCCGGCGTGTACAGCCTCGACAAGGATACGCAACGGGTCTTCAGCCGCGACGGCGAGTTCCTGTCCTTGCTGCGCGCCGGCCGCGGTCCCCTGGTCTTGAAGCCGATGTCGGCCAACGAATTCTTCGTGCCGGATACGGCGGACTGGATCGTGTTTCAGCGCGATGCTGTGGGCAAGGTCACGGGCGTGACCTACCACCAGGACGGCAGGGCGCTGAACCACGTACGCAGCGGCGAGGCGCCGGCGCCGCGGATCGTGGCGAAGATCGCGGACGCCGCTTTTGACGCGCACGCCGGCCGCTACGAGATCCAGCCGGGCATGGTGTTCGAGGTGACGCGCGAGGGCAGCCGCTACTTCGTACAGCCGACCGGCCAGCGCCGGGTCGAGATCTTCCCGCTGAGCGAAACCCGCTTCTTCGCGCGCGACGTCGACGCCGAGATCAGCTTCGGCAGCCAGACCCTGAGCTTCAAGCAGGGTGGGCGCAATTTCAGCGGCCGCCGGATTTGACGACTGGGACCACAAAACTGGCAATTCATCGCCCGGGGCTTGCTGTCCAGGCAAGCCGGGTCTACGCTTCCCGATATCCACAACAACGAAAGGGATCGATCATGCTGCTCCGTCACGCTGTCTGCGCCGCCGTACTGCTGATGTGCCAGCCCCACCTCGCCCTGGCCCAGGAGGCCGGCGCCGGAAGCTCAGTCGCCGAACAGGACCTGGCCAGCCGGATCGACACCGCCATCGCGCCCTTCTTCAAGGCAGACATGCCGGGGGCCACGGTCATCGTGGTCAAGGACGGCAAGCCGGTGCTGCGCCGTGCTTACGGCATGGCCGACACCACGAAGGGCGTGAAGATGAGGCCGGAAATGGCGCTGCGTCTCGGTTCCATCACCAAGCAGTTCACCTCGACGGCGATCCTGATGCTGGTGGAAGAGGGCAGGCTGTCGCTGGATGACGACATCACGAAGCACCTGCCGGCCTTTCCGGCCAAGGGAAAGAAGATCACGATTGAGCACCTGCTGACCCATACCTCGGGCATCCCAAGCTACACGGGGAAGCCGGGTTATGTGCTGGCCATGGGGCGGGACGTGAGCGTGACGCAGATGATCGACTCGTTCAAGAACGATCCGCTCGAGTTCGAACCCGGCAGCCAGTACCGCTACAACAATTCGGGCTACTTCCTGCTCGGCGCGATCATCGAGAAGATCTCGGGCCAGACCTATGCGGCATTCCTGGAGCAGCGCATCTTCAAGCCGCTCGGCATGCAGGACACCTATTACGAGGGCCTTGGTCACAGCAGGGCGCCGGTGGCCGCCGGCCATAGCCGCAACGCCCAGGGTTTCGGCGCCGCCATGCCGCTCAGCATGACCCAGCCCTACGCGGCCGGCGCGCTGGTGTCGACGGTGGATGACCTGGCGCGCTGGGATGCGGCGATCGGCGCCGGTCGGCTGCTCAAGCCGGCCAGCTGGCAGCGCGCCTTTACCCCGTACCGCCTGAGCGACGGCAAGCTTGCCGGCTATGGCTACGGCTGGGACATCAACACGCTGCAGGGCGAGAGGGCGATCGGCCACGGCGGGGCGATCAACGGTTTTTCTACCTATGCGCTGCGCTTCCCGGAGCAGAAGACGTACGTCGCGGTGCTGGTCAACAGCGACAGCGGTCCCGCCAATCCGGGCCTGGTGGCGCGCAAGGCGGCCGGCATCGCCATCGGCAAGCCCTACCGCGAGTTCAAGGAGGTGGCGCTCGATGGCGCGGCGCTCGACGCGGTCACCGGCACCTTTGAAGTCGAGAAGGGCGTGCAGCGTGTGTTCCGCCGCAGCGCCGATGGTCTTGTCATGCAGCGCAGCGGCCGGCCGCCGATACCGCTGAAGGCCGCGTCGACCAATACCTTCTTCATGCCCGGGGGCATGGACTGGTTCGAATTCCAGCGTGACGCTGGCGGCAAGGTGACGGCCGTGACGCTGCACCAGGATGGCAATGCGCTGGTCAATCCGCGTATCGGCGACGCGCCGGCCGGCCGCCAGGCGGTGAAGATCCCGAACGCGGCCTTCGATACCCGCGTCGGCCGCTACGAATTGGCTCCCGGCTTCGTGATGGAACTCAGCCGCGAGGGCGAGCGCTATTTTGCCCAGGCCACCGGGCAGCCCAAGCTGGAAATCTTCGCGATGAGCGAGACCGTGTTCTTCTCGAACGACGTCGATGCCGAGATCAGCTTCGAGCCGGCGCCTGGCCAGGGCTTCGTGCTGAAGCAGGGCGGGCGTGACATCCCGGCGCGCAAGTTATAAGGGTTCAGCGCCTGGCCTGCTCACCCGCCAGGCGCAGCGCCACCTTGTGGCGGAACCAGTCTTCCTTCACGTAGCGGTACAGGTTCGCACCCGGGCACACGGTCTTGTCGGAGTGATCCCGGTGGCTCTTGATGTCGTCCAGCGAGACCTTGTACCTGGCCGCCAGCAGCGCCATCAGGTCGACCACGGCCTCCAGCTGCTGCCGGTTCGGCTCCACTTCCTCGAAATTGCCGACCACTTCGATCAGGGCGTGGCCGCTCGGATCGTATTCCGTATTGGTGTCGCCCGCGAAGTCGATGTTGCGCGCCTCGTAGATGCGGCCGTCGAGGTCGATGACGTAGTGGTAGGGGATGTCGAGCCAGCCCTTGCTGGCGCGCGACCACGACTGCAGGCGCCGCAGGTAGCCCTGCGGATCGGTGCCCGGCTTGAAGGGCTCGCCCTGGTGGTGCAGGGTGATCTGGCTGATGGTGTGGCGGCGCGCTTTCGACGCGTCGGCCGGGGTGCCGCCCCAGCTGGCGACGGGCACGATGGCGCGTTCGACCGCGGCCAGCGGTTCGGCAGCATGAAGAAGCAGCGAGAGGGCCAGGGCGGTGAGAAAGGAGAGGGCGGTAGGGCGCATGTTTGGAATGAAAATCGGACGTGCCCGCATCTTTTCACGTTTGCGCCCGCGACGCCAGCAATGATGCACATCTGATAAGCTAGGCACCGAATCCACATCGAGCCAAGCCACCATGAGAAGCATTGCCCAGATCCTCAACGACAGCAAGACCATCGCCATCGTCGGCCTGTCGAACAAGCCCGACCGCGCCAGCAATGAAGTGGCCGCTTACTTGCAGCAAAACGGCTATCGCATCGTGCCGGTGAACCCGAGCTACGCCGGCGAGATTATCCTGGGCGAACAGGTGGTCGCCACGCTGCAGGAAGCAGCCGACGCCCTGGCAAGCAACGGCCAGCGGATCGACATCGTCGACTGCTTCCGCAAGTCCGAAGACATTCCCCCGATCGCACGCGACGCGATCGCCGTGCGCGCCGGCTGCCTCTGGATGCAGCTGGACATCGAAAACCAGGCCGCCGCCGACCTGGCGCGCGCCGCCGGCCTCGATGTCGTCATGAACCACTGCATCAAGATCGAGCACCGCAGCCTGAACGCCGGTTGAACGGATATCGTCCGGGCGCCGCGGCCATCCGGCCATCTTTACAGGCGGCGGCTGCGTTACAATCGTGGCATCACCAACCAGGGATATCCCCGCCATGATCAAGACCACCGCCCTGCTGTTCGCTGCCCTTGCCGCAGCCAGCGCTGCTTCTCCGGCTGCCGCACAGGCCACGTCCGCGCCGGGCGCCCCGGCTGCCGCGCGCATGCCGATGAGCTGCCCCGCCATCCTCAAGCAGAATTTCAAGCGCCTGCAGGACGACGCGCCGCAGGACCTGTGCCAGTACGCGGGCAAGGTGGTGCTGGTCGTGAACACCGCCAGCTACTGCGGCTTCACCAAGCAGTACGAAGGACTCGAGAAGCTGTACGCGAAGTACGGCGGGCGCGGCCTGGTGGTGCTGGGCTTCCCCTCGAACGATTTCGGCAAGCAGGAGCCGGGCAATGCGAAAGAAATCGCGGACTTCTGCTTCAACACCTACGGCGTCAAGTTCCCGATGTTCGCCAAGAGCGCGGTCACCGGCCCGGAAGCCAACCCGCTGCACGCCAGCCTCACCAGGGCGACCGGCCAGGCGCCGAAGTGGAACTTCACCAAGTACCTGATCGGCCGCGACGGCAAGGTGCTCGAACACTTCCCGAGCAAGGTGACGCCGGAAGACCCGGCCCTGGTCGGCAAGATCGAGCAGGCGCTCACCATGTAAGGCAGGGACTGAATAACCTTTCTGCCGTTATGGCTATTTGATCCACATCAACGATTTTTTTGCGCTGCATCAATATTCTTCCTTTCGTTACCATGACGAAAGGAAGAAGAAATGAAAACCTTGTTGAAGCCTGTGCTGGCGATCACTCTTGCACTCGCCGGCAGCCAGGCCCTGGCACAGGATAGCAACTGGATGGTGCGTGCGCGCGCCGTCCACATCGACCCGGCGAATGCATCCGCGCCCTTGGCCGGCAGCGGCGCCGCGGATCGTATCCACGTGGCCGGCAAGACCATCCCCGAAGTCGACATCTCCTACTTCTTCACGCCGCACCTGGCGGCCGAGCTGATCCTGACTTATCCACAGAAGCACGACGTCACCCTGGACGGCGCCCGCATCGGCAGCTTCCGCCACCTGCCGCCGACCCTGACGGCCCAATACCACTTCGCACCGCAGTCGACAGTGAATCCTTACGTGGGCGCAGGCCTGAACTACACGCGCATCTCGCGCGTGAAGCTGCTGGACGGGGCGGCCGATCTCGAGAACGACAGCTGGGGCCTGGCCCTGCAGGCCGGCGTGGACATCCGGCTCGATGCGCGCTGGTCGCTGAACCTCGATGTGAAAAAAGTGAACATCCGCAGCGACGTGATGGTCGGCGGCGCCAAGGCGAGCTCGGTCAAGGTCGACCCGCTGCTGTTCGGCCTGGGGTTCGGTTACCGCTTCTGAAGAGCTTAGCCCTGCGGGTCGTCCAGCAGGACCGCCCGCAGCGGCCCGCGCAGCGCATTGCAGACGACGATGTCGTCCGCCTCCGCCAGCATCTCGCGCGTGATGCGCTGTTCGCTGGCGCGCCAGGCCGGCGCCTGCAGCAGCACGCCGCGCATCACGCCCGGCAGCAGGCCGCTCGACAAGGGCGGCGTGATCCACTCGCTGCCGAAACGCAGGAACACATTGCTGCGTCCTCCCTCGGTCAGTTCCCCGCGCTCGTTGAAGAACAAGGCGTCAAACGCCCCTTGCGCCTCGGCGGCGCGCCAGGCCGCATCGTAGCGGCTGCGCACGCTCGTCTTGTGGCGCAGGAAGACGTCGCCCGAATGGGTGCTTTCCTGGGCCAGCAACAGCGCCACCGGTTCGCTCAAGGGCGTGATCGGCGCCGCCTGCACGGTCAGCGCGCCGCCGGGAGCCACCGCCAGGCGCAGCCGGTGCAACTGCCCATGGGGCAGGGCCAGGCAGGCCTCGTTCAATGCCGCGCGGGCGGCGCCATAGTCGAACGGATAGCCGAAGTAGCGGCAGGATGCAGCCAGGCGGTCGAGGTGCTGCTCGACGTGGCGGCAGCCGTCGTCCCAAGAGGCGCGCAGGGTTTCGAAGATCTCGAACTCGTTGGCCAGGCCGGTCAGGAAGCGCGCCTTGAGCTGGCATTCGGCGTATTCGGAGGCGGCATCGCTGTCGTACACGATGCCGGCGCCGACGCCCAGTTCTCCCTTGCGGGTGCCACCCTCCGGCGCGCCCAGTGCCAGGGTGCGGATCGGGACCGACAGGCAGAAATCGCCAAAGGTGTTGGCGTTGCCCGCGGCGGGCGGATCGAACCAGCCGATCGCGCCGGTATAGATGCCGCGCGCGCTCGGTTCGAGTTCGTGGATGATCTCCATGCTGCGGCGCTTCGGCGCGCCCGTGATCGAGCCGCAGGGGTAGAGCGCGGCGAATACCTCCTCCAGACTCGCATCCTCGCGCAGGCGCGCCTGCACGGTCGAGGTCATCTGCAGCACGGTGCCGTAGCGGCGCACCTCGAACAGCGCCGGCACCTCGACGCTGCCGGTGACGGCGACCCGTCCCAGGTCGTTGCGCAGCAGGTCGACGATCATCAGGTTCTCGGCGCGGTTCTTGGTGTCCGAAGAAAGCGCCCGGGAGCGCTCCTCATCCACCGCATCGTCGCCGCTGGCCGGCGCGGTGCCCTTCATCGGCCGCGCCAGCAGCTTGCCGGCTTCGTGGCGCACGAACAGCTCGGGCGAGAAGGACAAGACGGCGCCGCCGTCCGGCAGGGCCACCAGGGCGCCGTAGGGGACGCGCTGGCGCGCCCGCAGCCGCGCATACAGCTTGACCAGAGAACCGTAGGTGTCGAAACGCAGGCGGTAGGTGTAGTTCACCTGGTAGGTGTCGCCGGCGGCGATGTAGTCGCGGATGCGGCGGATCGCATCGGTGAAGGCCGCTTCGTCCACATTGGGGGTGATGCCGGCCACGCCCGCCAGTTCGTCGGCGGGTGCGCGTGTGGCGATCCAGGCCTCGACCTGGCTTGCGTCCAGGTGCTCGCACTGTTCGAACAGCAGCACCTGCGCCAGCGCGCCTTGCACCGGCTGCGCCGCCACCCCCTGGAGGTGCGCGCCCAGTTCGTAGGTGAGCAGCGGCACCGCGTACAGGCCGCGTCCCAGTGCTTCCTGCAGCGCGCGCAGCAGCTGCGGCCAGCCGGCGGCATCAAGGCAATGCAGCGTGCCGGCGTGGCGGCTGTAGAGGCGCGAACGGGCCTCGCCGGCCGCCCCGGCGTCGTCCAGCAGCGCGAATACTTCCTGGGTGTCCATGATTGCGTGGCGCTTGTCCTTATGCCGCCAGCAGCAGCGACAGCTGCAGGGCCGTGCCTTCGGCCGGGTTCTGCCTGAAGCCGCTCTTGGCGAAGCGGTGCCAGCGTCCGGTCACGTAGCTCACCAGGAGGCTGGCGCGCGCCGCGACGTCGGTCTCGAGGCCGTGGCCCTGGGTGACGGCGATCCGCAGTGCGCCCTTGAAGGCCATTTCGACGCGATCGTAGAACCCATTCATGCGCAGCTGCAGGCGCTCGTCCTCGCCCACCAGCGCGTCGCCAATCAGCACCCGGGTCATGCCCGGGTTGTTGGCGGCAAAGGACAGCAGCATCTGCAGGATCGCATGCGCCTGGTGCACGCCGTCTTCCTCGCGTTCGGCGATCTGGTTGATCAGGCCGAAGACGCTGGACTCGATGAACTCGATCAGGCCTTCGTACATCTGCGCCTTGCTGGCGAAGTGGCGGTACAGCGCCGCCTCCGATACCGACAGGCGCGCCGCCAGCGCCGCCGTGGTGATCTTTTCGCCCTTCGGCTGCTCGAGCATCGAGGCCAGGGCCTGGAGGATTTGCAGCTTGCGCTGACCTGGCTTGGTTGCCATGTGATCCCTAGTTTCGTGTTGTTGTTGGTATTAGCGCAGCCGGTGCAAACGCGCCGGAAGCTGCCGCACGGATTTTACTTTGACATCGACGTAACCGGGGCGTTTCAGGGTCCTTGGCAGCGGCGCCTTTCCGATCGGATCGCTCATGCGCAGGTACTGCGTCACCCAGACGGTACGCAGGCCGAGGCGGCTGGCGCTTTTCAGGTTGGCCAGCGTGTCCTCGACCAGGATGCAGCGGCGCGCCGCCACGCCGTGCTTGCGCAGCAGGCGGCGCAGCATCAGGCTCGAAGGCTTGGGACGCAGCTGGCGGTGCACATGCATGTGCTCGATCGCCACATGGTGGGCGAAGTGGCGGCTCAGGCCCAGGTGGCGCATCACGTCGGTCGAATAGCGCGTCGGCGCGTTGGTGAGCAGGATCTTGCGGCCCGGCAGGCGGCGCAGCAGCGTGCCCAGCCCCTTTTCTGCGCGCACCAGCTTGTCGAGGGCGCCGAGATCGTGGGTGACGTGCAGGAAGTCGGCCGCCGACACGCCGTGGTGGCGGATCATGCCGAGCAGGGTGGCGCCGTAGCGCTTCCAGTAGCCCAGGCGCGCCGCATCGACCTGCGCCTGGGTGGCGGGCGTGAGGCCGTCGCCCAGCACGCGTCCGATGTAGGTGTTCATGTTGGCGCTGATGGCCGGGAAGATGGCATGCGAGGCATCGTGCAGGGTATTGTCGAGGTCGAAGAGCCAGACGGGGGAGGGGAGGGTATGATTTGCCACAATTTCAGGTTAACAGCGCGAATACAACAAGGAGAAATGAATGCGACGACGTCCGATTATAGTGGTGTTCCTCAGCTTGTTCTTGCTGGCCTTCCAGGCGCTGGCAGCCGACGTGGGCACAGCGCGAGGCGCGCTGTTCAAGGCCACGGACAAGGGCAATACCTTGTACCTGTACGGCACCATGCACGTCGGCCGCGCCGACTTCTATCCCCTCGAGCCGCGCATCCGGGCGGCGATCGCGGTTGCTCCCACGCTGGCGCTGGAAATCGACATGAAGGGCGACCCGGCCGCGATCGCCGCCGCCGTCCGGCAGCACGGCATGTTCCCGCCCGGTAGCCCCGGCTACGCGGGCCTGGCGCCCGAGCGCCGCGCGCGCATCGAAGCCGCGCTGCGCAAGCACGGGCTGGAGCCGGCCGCCGTGGCGCAATTGAAGCCCTGGATGCTGGTGACCATGCTTGCCGTGTTCGAGACCGCCAAGCTGGGCTATGACCCGGCCCTCGGCGTCGACGACCACCTCGCCACGCTGGCGCGCCAGGGCAAGACCCGCATCGCCGAGCTCGAGACCATGCACTACCAGGCCGGCCTGCTGAACCGCCTGTCGGACGAAGACCAGTGGCGCCTGCTGGAAGAAACCCTGGAAGACATGGCATCGGGCCGCCAGCTGCGCGAAACGCGCGAGTTGCTCGATGCCTACGAGCGCGCCGACCGCCGCGCGCAGGAAGACCTGATGCGGCGGGTGGAAAGCGACGACAGCCTGACCGGGAAATTCATGCGCGACATCCTGCTCGACGAGCGCAACGGACCGATGGCGGACAAGGTGGCGGCGCTGCTGGCGCGCGAAAACAATGCGGTGGTGGCGGTGGGCCTGCTGCACTTGCTGGGACAAGGCGGATTGCCCGAGCTGCTGCGCAAGCGCGGCATCAAGGTGGAGCGGATCTACTAAGGGGGAGGTATTGCAGGGGGGAGGTGGTGCCCTTGACGTGGATTGAACACGTGGCCTCTCCCTTACCAAGGGAGTGCTCTACCACTGAGCTACAAGGGCATCTTGTCATTTAATGTGGCGAAAATTTCCGCCACAAAAAATCAGTGAGACCGGATCATAGTGCCAAATGCCTGCTCGGTCAAGACTTCCAGCAACAAACTGTGCTCGATGCGCCCGTCGATGATGTGCACGGTATTGACGCCCGACTTGGCGGCGTCCAGTGCCGACGAAATCTTCGGCAGCATGCCGCCCGAAATCGTGCCGTCTTCGAACATCTCGTCGATCTCGCGCGCCGACAGGTCGGTGACCAGGTTGCCTGCCTTGTCCTGCACGCCGGCGATATTGGTCATCATGATGAGCTTTTCGGCCTTCAGGATCTCGGCGATCTTGCCGGCGACGACGTCGGCATTGATGTTGTAGGCCTGGCCGTCCTGGCCGAAGCCGATCGGCGAGATGATCGGGATGAAGGCGTCGTCCTGCAGCGCCTTGACGACGGCGGGGTTGATCGCCTCGATCTCGCCGACGAAACCGATGTCCAGGAATTCGCCCGGCTTTTCCTTGTCCGGCATGCTCATGCGGCGTGCGCGGATCAGGCCACCGTCCTTGCCGGTCAGGCCCACGGCCTGGCCGCCGTAGTGGTTGATCAGCATGACGATGTCCTGCTGGACTTCACCGCCCAGCACCCACTCGACCACTTCCATGGTTTCTTCGTCGGTGATGCGCATGCCCTGCACGAAAGTGCCCTGCTTGCCGATCTTCTTGAGCGCGTTGTCGATCTGCGGACCGCCGCCGTGCACCACGACCGGGTTCATGCCCACCAGCTTGAGCAGGATGACGTCGCGTGCGAAGCCGTGCTTCAGGCGCTCGTCGGTCATGGCGTTGCCGCCGTATTTGATGACGATGGTCTTGCCGTGGAAATTACGGATGTAGGGAAGCGCCTCCGCCAGGATCTGCGCCTTGATCTGCGGCGATACTTTCGTCAGATCATTGGGCTGGTCGTCGGTGTTCAGGCTGGTCAGAGTAGCGTTCATGGAGGGTCCAAATTAAATGTCGCAAGATTTTAAGGCAACAGGGTAGTACTTGTGCTGATTATATGGCGTCTTGTTGTATTTTATGGGCTCGATCCCCACCGTAAAGAACCATGAGTAGCGTTTCCACCCCGAGTACATGCAGCCGCTGCGGCGCCGAATTCGGCTGTGCCATGGTAACCGGCAGCGCTGAACCCTGCTGGTGCACGACGCTGCCGCCCGCCGTGCCGGTGCCGCGGGAGGCTGCCGGCTGCTGGTGCCCGCCCTGCCTGCGTGCCCACATCGAGGCCGAGGAGGCGAAGCGCCGCGCCGGCTGAGGTTCAACGGCGGGTGCGGAAAAAGCGCAGCATCTCCCGGCTCGCATCCGGTCCGCGCCCGTCGGTATAGCTGCCGCGCGCGCGTCCACCCGACCAGGCATGGCCCGCCCCGTGGATCAGCCAGTGTTCGGCATGCACCGCCCCGTCCTCGCGGTGGTGCAGGGTGCGCGTGTAGGCATGGCCGTCGGGCACCCGTCCCGGCTCCGCGGCGTGGCGTGCCGCCTGGCGCGCGCCCTGGGCGATGAGTTCGTCGGCATTCACCGGATGCACGGTGGTGTCCTGGTCGCCATGGAAGACGATGATCGGGAGCTGTCGTCCGGGCAGCTGGGCTTGCGCTTGCGCGCGCCGGAACTCGCCCTTCATGGCCGCCAGCGCCGAGGGCAGGTCGTGCGCCGATGCGAACGGCAGGCCCGAATGCACGCCCACGGCCGCGTACAAGTCCGGGTAGAGCGTGCCCATGATGGTCGCCATCGCGCCGCCGGCCGACAGGCCCGCCACGTACACCTGTTCCGGATCGACCGGGTACTGTTCCATGATCGCACGCGTCATGCCGGCGATGATCGCGGGTTCGCCCTGGTCGCGCTGCTGGTCGACCGCGTTGAACCAGTTCCAGCAGCGCGAGGGGTTGGCTGCCTTGCTCTGAGCGGGATACAACACCAGGCAGGGCGCTTCCTCGGCCAGTTCGTTCATGCCGGTGCCGTTGGCGAAATCCTCCGGATCCTGGGTGCAGCCATGCAGCATCACCAAGAGCGGCAGCGGCTTGCCGCCATGGCTGCCGGGGACGTACAGCTTGTAGTCGCGGGTGCCGGCCGGGTTGGTGTGACTGCCGTCGATGAACTTGCCGGGCAGGCTGACGCCGAGTTCCGCTTCGAAAGGATCGCTTGCCGCCGCGGCGGCCCCCACGCCGACGCTGCGCATCTGGCGCTGGGCTTCGCGCTGCAGGGCGGTGGCGTTCTTCAGCGTTTCCTGGATCATGGTGTCTGCCGCCGCCGGTCCCGTGTGCAGGAAAGAGCGCACCGTCGAGCGGGTGGCGGCACGCATCTGTGCCATCAGTTTCTTGTTCAGCTTCATTGGCCCTCCTGTTCGTGCCATTGCTTGCAATCTTCCTGCCCAGGCTTACGGCAGCCTTGCAATGCGCTAAGCTGCGCCCATGCATCCCACTTTCCAGCCCGGCCTTCGCTTCGAATGGCACTACACCGTCCCGGAGCGCGCCAGCGTGCCCCAGCTTTACCACGATACCTTGTTTTGCCGCGATATGCCGGATGTGCTGGCCACCGGTTACCTTGTTGGCATGATGGAACTTGCCTGCTTGCACGGAATGATGCCCTACGTCGACTGGCCGCACGAGCAGAGCCTGGGGACGATGGTGAACTTCCGCCACCTGGCGCCGACGCCGCCGGGCATGCGCCTGCGGATCGAGGGCGAGGTGCTGGAAGTGGAGGGGCGCCGGGTGCGTTTCCGGGTCGACGCCTGGGACGAGGTGGAAAAAGTCTGTGAAGGCATCCACGAGCGTCACCTGATCGACCCGGTGCGCTTCAGGGACAAGCTGGCGCGCAAGCAGGCGCAGTGGCGCGGCAAGCAGCAGGCCTGACGTGGCGCGATGCCTGCGTTCACGTGATGAGCGATAATGCGCGGTCACATTGCAATGATTGATATCTTTGGCTCTCCATGACCTCGGCTGAAACTTCCATGCTGGATTCCCGGCAGGCGCCCATCCCCCTGGTGGTCGACCTCGACGGTACCCTGACCCTGACCGATACCCTGGTCGAGTCCGTGCTCCTGCTGGCCAAGCAGTCTCCGCTCGACCTGTTCAGGCTTCCCCTGTGGCTGGCGCGCGGCCGGGAGACCATGAAATCCGAAATCGCCCGCCGCGTGACTGTGGCGCCGGAACAACTGCCCTACCGCGAAGAACTGCTCGACTACCTGCGCGCCGAGAAGGCCGCGGGGCGCGAACTGGTGCTGGCCACGGCCGCGCACCGTTCGATCGCCGATCGGGTGGCGCAGCACCTCGGTCTGTTCGACCGCGTACTGGCCACCGATGGCACGCGCAACCTGAAGGGGGCCAACAAGCTGGCCGCCATCCGCGAGCAAGTGGGACCGGCCTTCGCCTATGCCGGCGACAGCACGGCCGACCTGGCGGTGTGGGAAGGCGCGCAGGCCGCCGTGCTGGTGGGCGCGTCGAACAGCCTGGCGCGCACCGTGCGCAGCAGGCACCCCATCGAAAAGGAATTCGAGCAGCCCGCGGCCGGCCTGGGCACCTGGCGCAAGGCCTTGCGCATGCACCAGTGGGCCAAGAACCTGCTGTTGTTCGTGCCGCTGCTGACCGCCTTCTCTTTCCTGCCCGGCGACCTCGCCACCATGCTGCTCGCCTTCCTGTGCTTTTCGACGGCGGCATCGGCCACCTACATCGCGAACGACCTGTGGGACCTCGGCAGCGACCGCGTCCATCCGCGCAAGCGGCTGCGCCCCTTCGCCAGCGGGGCCCTGCCGATCACCTCGGGCGTGGCCGCAGCCCTGCTGCTGCTGTGCGGCGCCTTCGGGCTCGCGTTCACGATCAATACCGGTTTCGTGGCCATGCTGCTGGCCTACGTCATCCTGACCACGGCCTACAGCTGGTGGCTCAAGGAGCGCGTGCTGCTCGACGTCCTGATGCTGTCGCTGCTGTACACGATGCGCATCGTCACCGGCTCGGTGGCGGTCGGTATCCACACGACGTCCTGGCTGCTGGCCTTTTCGCTGTTCGTGTTCCTCAGCCTGGCGCTGGTGAAGCGCTGCTCCGAGCTGCAATCGCTGCAGCAGCGCGGCCACGCCAGCGCGCACGGACGCGACTATCGCGTGGTCGACCTGGCCGTGCTGTGGCCGATGGGACTGGCCTCGGCGCTGGCGGCGGTGGTGGTTCTGGGCCTGTTCATCAATGCGCCCGAGACCGAACAGCGCTACGCCAGCCCGATGCTGCTGTGGGGCCTGGCGGGACTGATGATCTACTGGCTGGGCCGTCTGTGGATCAAGACCGCGCGCGGCGAGATGGACGACGACCCGGTGCTGTATGCGCTGAAGGACCGGGGCAGCCGGCTGGTCGTGGGCCTGATGGTGCTGGTCGCCATCTGCGCCCACTTCATCGACGTCTCGGTGGTGCTGCAATGAAGCCGGAACTGCAAAGCCCCGTCCCTTCTCCCTGCATCAACGTGTGCCAGATGGAGCCCGCTACCGGCCTGTGCCGGGGCTGCCTGCGCACGATCGAGGAAATCGTCGCCTGGGGCAGCGCCAGCGACGAGGACAAGCGCGCCGTGTGGGCCGAGATCCGGCGCCGCGAAGCCGAGATCGACTGGGGTTGAGGTGAGCCTGCGCCTGCCCCCGTCGATCCACGTCTTCGAGCGCGGCTGGCTCTCGTCCAACAACATCCTGTTCACCGGCGCCGATGACACGGCGCTGGTCGACAGCGGCTACGTGACGCATGCGGCGCAGACCCTGGCGCTGGTGCGCCAGGTGCTCGGTTCCCGCCCGCTCGACCGCCTGCTCAACACCCACCTGCACTCGGACCACTGCGGCGGCAACGCCCTGCTGGCGCAAACCTATGGCTGCCGGCTCGCGATCCCGGCGCTGGACGCCCCCAAGGTGGCGGCATGGGACGAAGAGGCGCTCAGCTACCGAGCCACCGGCCAGCAGTGCGCGCGCTTCGGTTTCGACGCCACCCTGGCGCCGGGCGACACGCTGGTGCTGGGCGACCTGCACTGGGTGGTAGCGGCGGCGCCCGGGCACGACCCGCATGCGCTGCTCTTCTTCTGCGAAAGCGAAGGCATCCTCATTTCCGGCGACGCGCTGTGGGAAAATGGCTTCGGCGTGGTGTTCCCGGAACTGGCGGGCGAGCCGGGTTTCGACGAGGTCGGCGCGACCCTCGACCTGATCGCCACCCTGGATGCGCGCGTGGTCATTCCCGGCCATGGCGCGGTGTTCGGCGACGTGCCGGGCGCGCTGGCGCGGGCCAGAACGCGCCTGGACTACCTGAGCGCCGACCCGGTGCGCAATGCGCAGAACGCGGTCAAGGTGCTGCTGAAATTCCTGCTGCTGGAGCGGCGCATGCTGGCGCTGGACGCGCTCCCGGGCCTGCTGGCCTCGATCCCGCTGGTGGAGCGGGTGCGCACCGCGGTGCTGGCGATGGGCAAGGACGAACTGGCGCACTGGGCCTGCGCGGCACTGGTGCGCGCAGGCGCCGCCCGCATCGATGGCGGCGCCTTGACTGACGTTTAGAGACAAAAATCTAGCACGATCGTTCTTTTTTCACGGCATAATGCCTTGACTACGTTTGATCAACCGATCAGTTAACCGACCATCGAGAGCCATCCATGACGCTGCCATCCGTGCTGCAAGACCTGTCCCTCCCCGTAATCGCTTCGCCGATGTTCATCGCCAGCGGTCCCGCGCTGGTGGCGGCCCAGTGCAAGGCCGGCATCGTCGGTTCCTTCCCCGCCCTGAACGCGCGCCCGGCCGAGCTGCTGGACACCTGGCTGACGGACCTGCAGCGCGAACTGGCCGCCTACCAGGATGCCAATCCGGGCGTGAAGGTCGGCCCGATCGCGGTGAACCAGATCGTGCACGCCTCGAACGATCGCCTGGCGCACGACGTCGAGGTCTGCGTGAAGCACCAGGTGCCGATCATCATTTCCTCGCTGCGCGCGCCGCCGAAGGAGATGCTCGATGCGGTGCACGCCTACGGCGGCATCGTGATGCACGACGTGGTCTCGATCCGCCACGCGGAAAAGGCGCTGGAAGCCGGCGTGGACGGCCTGATCCTGGTGGCGGCCGGCGCCGGCGGCCATGCGGGCGCGCTGTCGCCGTTCGCGCTGGTGGGCGAGGTGCGCAAGTTCTTCAAGGGGCCGATCGCGCTGTCCGGCTCGATCGCCACCGGCGACGCGATCCTCGCGGCCCAGGCCATGGGCGCCGACTTCGCCTACATCGGCTCGCGCTGGCTGGCGACGAAGGAATCGAACGTCAGCGACGCCTATCGCGACGCGATCGTGGAATCGGCGGCGGCCGACGTGGTGTACACCAACCTGTTCACTGGCGTGCACGGCAACTACCTGAAGAAATCGATCGTGGCCGCCGGGCTCGATCCGGACAACCTGCCGGAATCGGACAAGAGCAAGATGAGCTTTGGCGCGGGCAGCGCCAAGGCCTGGCGCGACATCTGGGGCGCCGGCCAGGGCGTGGGCCTGATGGACGACGTGCCGAGCGTGGCCGAGATGGTCGAGCGCCTGAAGGCGGAGTACGCGGCGGCGCGTGCGCGCCTCAGTTTGGCGTAGGGTAATCTGGTCCACTGAGCCAGATCACCCCTACAACATCAATCGAGGCGCTTCGCGTCCGGCGTCGGGAAGGGCGGCGGCGGCTCCGCCGCGCTCAGGTCGTCCTGGTTGATCGACCACAGTCCCGGCAGGTTGCGCCAGTAGTTGTACACGTCCATGCCGAAGCCGACCACGAACTCGTTCGGCAGCGTCAGGCCGACCAGGTCGGCCTTGATCGGCTTGGCGCGTTTCAAGTCCTTGTCGGCGAACACCGCGACGACCACTTCGGCCGCGCCCATGTCGAGCAGGCGCTGCTTCACGTGGGCGAGGGTCTCGCCTTCGTCGAGGATGTCGTCGACCACGACGATGGTGCGGCCCGCCACGTCCTGGCGCGGGATGACCTTCCACACGATCTGGCCGCCGCGGTCGGCGTCGCCGTAGCGGCTCACGTGGATGTAGTCGAATTCGAGCGGGAAGTCGAGCTGCGGCAGCAGGTGGCCGGTGAACACGACGGCGCCGCCCATCACGCCCAGCACCAGCGGGAAGGACTTCTCGTCGGGATTGCCGAAGCGCTTGTTCAGCTCAGTGGCGACACGCGCCACCGCGGCCTGGACTTCCTCGGGCGTGACGATCTGGGTGGCGTTGGCAAGCAGCGCGCGGGCGCGGTCATGGTGGTAGTCTTGCATGGTCGTTCTGTCTCTGGTGTCGGGATGGCGCTGCGATTATGCGCCAATCGGGTAGGCGGGCGCGTTCCTGTTGGAATCAGGCGCCCTGGATCTCACGCTGCAGCTTGCGGGTGAGCTTGGCGAAAACAAGCTCATACGCGCGGCGCAGCAGGGTGGCGAACTCCTCGTCGTCGAGCCGGGCCTCCGGCGTCACGCACACCCACTTGGCGCGCGCCAGGTAGGGGGCCGGGAGGATGCCGGGGCGGTCGGTCAGTTCAAGAAAGCGCTCGTCGTCAGCCTTCAGGCTGAAGCCGGTCGAGGGGCCGTCCTTGTTGGTGACGGCAAACATCTTGGCGCCGACCGAAAAGACGGTGTCGTGGTCCCACTTGGTGTCTTCAGTGCAGCCGGGGAAGCTGCGGCAGAGTGCCTTTGCCGCTTCAAAATCCATTCTGTCTCCTGTGCCGGCGTGTGCGCCGGTCGTTTGTTCGTCTCGGACAACATTGTAACGCGCCGTTCGGCGTATCATACGTGGCTAGGATAACAACCCAAGACCCAAGCCATGTCCACTGAATTTGAACAAGCCCGCAGCAAGCGTCTGGCCCAGCTGCGCAGCGCAATGGCGCGTGCCGGCATCGACGCCTTTGTCGTGCCGTCGAGCGACCCGCACCTGTCGGAATACCTGCCCGGGCACTGGAAGGGCAGGGAGTGGCTGTCGGGCTTCACCGGCTCGGTCGGCACCTTCATCGCCACCGCCAACTTTGCCGGCGTGTGGACCGATGGCCGCTACTGGACCCAGGCCGAGACCGAGCTGGCCGGCAGCGAGATCGCCCTGATGAAGATCCCGGGCGCGGCAAGCCAGATGCACGTGGACTGGCTGGCGGCGAACCTGAGCACCGGCCAGACCGTCGCGGTGGATGCGCGTGTGCTCGGCCTGGCCGGCGCGCGCCTCTTGTCGGACGCACTGTCGGCCAAGGGCATCGCGCTGCGTACCGATATCGACCTGCTCGACGAGGTCTGGCAGGACCGCCCGGCATTGCCGGCCGACCCGGTGTTCGAGCACCTGCCGCCCTACGCGACCATGAGCCGCCTTGAGAAGCTGGCTGCGACCCGCGCCGCCATGGAACACCACGGCGCCGGCTTCCACTTCATCTCGACACTGGACGACATCGCCTACCTGTTCAACCTGCGCGGCGCCGACGTCAGCTTCAATCCGGTGTTCCTGGCGCATGCGCTGATCGGCCGCGCCGATGCGACCCTGTTCGTGGGCGAAGGCAAGGTGCCGGCTGAGGTGCGTGCGCGTCTCGAGTCCGACGGCGTACACCTGGCGCCGTACGCCAATGCCGCCACCGCGCTGAGCGCGCTGCCGGACGGCGCTACCCTGCTGCTCGACCCGCGCCGGGTGACCGCCGGCATGCGCGCCGCGGTGACGCAGGGCGTAAACGTGGTGGAAGCGATCAACCCGACCACCTTCGCCAAGTCGCGCAAGCGCGATAGCGAAGCGGTCAACGTGCGCGCCGCCATGGAGCAGGACGGCGCGGCGTTGTGCGAATTCTTCTCCTGGCTGGAAGCCGAACTGGCCAACCCGGGCCGCGCGCCGCTGGACGAGGTGGCGATCGACGCCCATATCACGGCAAGCCGTGCGCGCCGTCCCAACTTCATCAGCCCGAGCTTCTCGACCATCGCCGGCTTCAACAGCAACGGCGCGATCATGCACTACCGCGCCGCGCAGGAGACCTGCGCGACGATCGAGGGCGACGGCCTGCTGCTGATCGATTCGGGCGGCCAGTACCTGGGCGGCACCACCGACATCACGCGCGTGATCCCGGTCGGCACCCCGAGCGAAGCGCAGAAGCGCGACTACACGCTGGTGCTGAAGGGCCTGATCAACCTGTCCGCGACGCGCTTCCCGCGCGGCACCCGTTCGCCGATGCTGGACGCGATCGCGCGCGCACCGATCTGGGCCGCCGGCATCGACTACGGCCACGGCACCGGCCACGGCGTCGGCTACTTCCTGAACGTGCACGAAGGTCCGCAGACCATTTCCCCTAGTGTGCCGCCGGACCCGCATACCGCGATGGAGCCGGGCATGATCACCTCGATCGAGCCGGGCATCTACCGCCCGGGCCGCTGGGGCATCCGCATCGAGAACCTGGTGCTGAACCGGGTGGTGGACAATACCGAGTTCGGCGAATACCTGGGCTTCGAGACGCTCACCCTGTGCCCGATCGACACCCGTCCGCTGGATCGCTCGCTGCTGCGCGAAGACGAGATCGCGTGGCTGAACGCCTACCACGCCACGGTGCGTGCACGCCTCGAGCAGCACGTGACCGGCACGGCGCGCGACTGGCTCTTGACACGCACGGAGGCGATCTGATGGCGAGCTCCCGTTCCACCCGCGCCAGCGCGGCGGTCGAGCGTCTCAAGAAGCGCACCGGGAATGCCGCGTATTCGATGGCGCGCACCGGCGACGGGCTGTTCTACCTGTCCGAAGCCCCGGGCGCGCCCGCGCTCAATGCGCCGCTCGAGCTGGACGACTTCGTCGCCTTCGTGAACGGCCTCGGTCCGCAGGAGGTCAAGCGGATCAGCAAGCACGACGAGGCTTTCGAGAAGCAGCTGGTGCGCAAGAAGCCGGGAGCGTGACGACCCGCCATGCCCTCGAATGCCCTGCTGGCTGCCTACTGGTCCGAATCCAGCATCATCACCAATGGCCTGATCCTGCTGCACCTGGCCGGCGCGCTGGCGCTCGGCCTGCTGGTCGGCTATGAACGCGCCTACCACGGCCGCGCCGCCGGCATGCGCACCTATGGCCTGGTGTGCATGGCCTCGGCCGCGCTGACCATCCTGGCCGGCTACCCGGACTTCTGGTACGGCGGCCATGGCGGCGTGCTGGCGCCGGTCGACCCGACCCGCATCATCCAGGGCGTGGTGACCGGCATCGGCTTCCTCGGCGCCGGCGTCATCATGCGCGAGGGCTTCAACATCAGCGGCCTGACCACGGCCGCCTCGATCTGGGCCTCGTCCGCGATCGGCATCCTGGTCGGCGTCGGCTTCTACCTGGCGGCCATGGGCCTGGCCTTCTTCTCGGGCATGATCATGATCTACCTGAACCGCCTGGAAACCATCCTGCCTTCGCGCCATGCGGTGGCGGTGCGCATGCGCTTCAAGCCGCAGGTGATGCCGCGCGAAGAGATCCTGCGCCAGGCCGCGCTCGAGCGCGGCTACGAGATCGCGGGCAGCTCGCTCACCATCAGCAGCGACGAAGGCCGCCAGGAATGGCGCTTCGTGGCGCTGGCGCTGTCGAACCGCAGCGGCGCGCCCTTGTCGGAACTGGCGCAGGAGCTGGCCGCTTTCGAGGGACTGGAAGCCTTCCAGCTGTCGCACGCCCGTAATTAAGAAAAATCCAACAACAATAAATCGGTTTATTCAGAACTGGGGGTCATCAATGCAAGCACAAGACGTTCTCGATTTCTGGTTCCTGCCGCAAGGCAGCGAAGGCCATGGTAAACAGCGCATCGAATGGTTCCGCAAGGACGAGGCCTTCGATGCGGCGCTGCGCGAGCGCTTCGGCGCCCTCATCCACCAGGCGCTGGCGGGCGGGCTGCGCGAATGGGACGAGCTCGGGCCGCGCGGCGCGCTGGCGCGCATTCTGGTGCTCGACCAGTTCACCCGCAACGCCTTCCGCGGCAAGCCGGAATCCTTCGCCGGCGACACGCTGGCGCTGGCCAGCGCGCAGCAGCTGGTGGATTCGGGCGGCTACCAGTCGCTCTCTCCGGTCGAGCGCCAGTTCGTCTACATGCCCTTCGAGCACGCGGAGGACGCGCGCATGCAGGAGCAGGCCGTGACCCTGTTCACCGAGCTGGCCGCCCAGCACGAAGGCTTCGCCGAGGCGCTGGATTACGCGCACCGCCACCGCGGCGTGATCGCCCGCTTCGGCCGCTTCCCGCACCGTAACACCATCCTCGGCCGCGCTTCGTCGCCGGAAGAGCTGGCCTACCTCGCGCTTCCCGGCTCCGGTTTCTGAGGTGGCGACGCTGAACCTGGTGGGCGCCGGCCACGTCGGCCGCGCGCTCGGGCGCCTGTTCGCGGCCGGCGGCGCCTTCACCGTGCAGGACGTCCTGACCCGCAACGCCGCCAGCGCCCGCGAGGCGGTCGATTTCATCGGCGCCGGCCAGGCCTGCATCACGCTCGCGCAGATGCGCCCGGCCCGGGTGTGGATGCTGGCCGTGGGCGACGATGCCATCGTGCCCGCCTGCGAGGCGCTGGCGGCGCGCGGGGAGCTGGCGGGAGCGGTCGTGTTCCACTGTAGCGGCGCCAAGGCCTCCGGCGAATTGCAGGCGGCGCGCGCTGCCGGCGCCCACGTCGCCAGCGTGCATCCGGTGCGCAGCTTCGCCGACCCGCAAGCCGTGGCCGCGGATTTCGCCGGCACCTTCTGCGGCATCGAGGGCGACCAGGAAGCGCTGGCGCTGCTGGAGCCGGCCTTCGCGGCGATCGGTGCGCGCCTGGTGCGCATCGACCCGGCCGCCAAGACGGTCTACCACGCGGCCGCGGTGTTCGCGTCGAATTACCTGGTGACGGTGGTCGACGCCGCCTTGCGCGCCTATGAGGCGGCCGGCGTGCCAGCAAGCGTGGCGCGCGAACTGGCGCGGCCGCTCGCCACCGAAGCCTTGGCCAACGTGTTCCGCCTGGGCCCTGAAGCGGCGCTCAGCGGACCGGTAGCGCGCGGCGACTTCGCCACCGTGGCGCGCCAGCAGGAGGCGGTTGCGCGCTGGGATGCCGCCACCGGCCGCCTGTACGAAGCGCTGGTGCCGCCGACCGCCGAGCTGGCGCGCCGCAAGCGCGGCGAATCCTGAACTTATCCAGGGCTTATCCAGCGCTTTTCCACGGGATATCCCACCGCTTATCCAGCGCTTGTCCAGGCCCTTATCCAAGGTTTATCCACGCGCTTTTCCCCGGTTTTTCCAAGGCCTTTCCATGTTCTTATCCAAAGCTTTATCCACAGGAGTTCCGATGTTCTTCACCGCCTGGGCCACCCTGGCCGCGCTCGGCGTCTATTTCTGGACCGGCGTGAATGCCGGCCGTGCCCGTATTCGCCACGATGTGCCGGCGCCGATGATGGAAGGGCCGGAAGAGTTCTTGCGCTGCCAGCGCGTACAGGCCAATACCCTCGAACAGCTGCCCCTGGTGCTGGTGCCGCTGTGGCTGTGCGCCTTCTACCTGGGCGACCTGTGGGCGGCGGCCGGCGGCCTGCTGTGGTGCCTGGGCCGTATCGCCTACGCGCTCGGCTACTACCGCGATCCGGCGAAGCGCGAACTGGGGTTTATTACAGGGATGTTGGCTTGCGCGTTGTTAATTGGCGGCACCGTGTGGGGGCTGTTACTGCGCTAACGCCAAAAAAGTGCATACAGTCATCGACAAAGTTCCCGTAGAGCAATAAGCTAGGACGCTGATACCAATAACCGCTCCGCCCGCCAGCATGGCCGCGCGGGCAAGAGGAGAAGGAGAACCTATGCTGTTCCTGAAGAGCACCAGCGTCACCAAGGCCCCGGGCATTTATGAAGTCGACGTTGCCGCCAAACCGCCGGGCAAGACCTTCGGTGTCTTCCTGGCGACCGATCCGGACAATCCGCCGCAAACCGTGCTGGCGGGCCTGGCCGAACTCGGCTTCAAGAACACCCACCAGCAAAGCTACGTCCACAAGGACAAGGGCAAGGTGCTGGACCTGCACTTTCAGAAGGACGGCACCGACCTGTTCAACGGCTGGAAAGCCGAGGAATGCAAGGCCAACCTGGCGGCGATCGAAACCCTGTTCGGCAATGTCGGCGTCACCGTCACGCCGCGCGTCATGAGTTTAGCGGAAGCCTACGCCTGATCCGCTGACACCTCGATGTGATACAGTGCCCAGGGGCAAGCCCCGAAGCGCTCCCTGACCGGCCGCGCCGCCATCTCCGGCACGCGGTCCGCGTCGTACACCGCCCACAAGGGCCCCAATCCGCCCAACGCCATCGGCTGCCCGTCGAGATGGGTCGCGACGATGAATTTCCAGGCACGCAGCTGGCCCATCGGGACGGCGGCGGCATAGCCGTCCACCGCACGCAGGAGGACCTTGCCGGCGTCGCCGGCACGCACACCGGCCAGGGCCAGTACCTCAAGCAGCAGCGGTCCGCGCAGGGTATGCGGCTTGCCGTCGTATTCCAGCGTCGGCCGGATCGTCTGGACCGGCAAGGCCGCGATCGCCGCGAAATCCAGCGCGAAGGCGCGCGTGAAGGCCAGCTTCTGCTTGAACATCATCTGGTCGCGTACCGGGTCGAGGGCAGCGCGGTTGCTGCGCTTGATATCCCCCGTGATGGTGAGCAGGGCAGGTCCGCCGGCCGGCGCCGGGGCTGGCGCGGCAATGGCGGGCAGGGCGACCGAGGCAAGTGCCGCGCCCAGGAAGTGACGTTTGTCCATGCGAAAATAAGGTGGTGGCGGAAAACCGTCATCATAGCCACAGTTATTGCACAATGGACTTGTTTACCTCAGCCAGCACGCTTGCCCCGATTCCCATCCGCGATGGGGAACTGGCCTTCCTGCCCCAGTTGCCGCTGCCCTGGCCGAACAAGGTGGTGCTGGCGCGCCTGATCGAAGAAACCGCTTGGCGCGAGGAAACCGTCGTCGTCTACGGCAAGCGCCACCTGCAGCCGCGCCTGAGCGCCTGGCATGGCGAGAAGGGCTACCGCTATTCGGGCCTGAGCCTGGCGCCGCTGCCGTTCACGCCGCTGCTCGACACCATCCGCCGCGCAGCCGAGGCGGCCACCGGCCGGCGCTACAACAGCGTGCTCCTGAACTACTACCGCAACGGCCGGGACAGCATGGGCATGCACAGCGACGATGAACCGGAGCTGGGCCCGCAGCCGGCCATCGCCTCGGTCAGTTTCGGCGCAACCAGGCCCTTCGTCCTGCGCCACAAACGCACGAAAGAGACCCTGAAACTGCCGCTGACAGACGGCAGCCTGCTGTTCATGGCCGGCCCGATGCAGGCTAACTGGATGCACGGGATCAACAAAACGACCAAGCCCGTCGGCGCCCGCCTGAACCTAACTTTCCGCAACATCGTCTAATCAGCACGCTACTTTCCGTATCTTTTTGGAGAATTATCTAACGCTTGAGTCAGTAATTTACAACTGCTTACAGTTTTTACGGCCTTGGGACTTTAATAAAGCGAAACCGATGCTACCTTGGCAGTATCGCGATTCAATGGGAATCGCGAACCAGCCAAAGTAAAAGGATTCGCATGAAAAAGCTCATCGTTGCACTGATCGCATCCGCGGCCGCCATGTCGGCGGCCCAGGCCCAGACCACCGCGCCACGCGCCTATGTCGGCGCCGGTGTGGCAAGCGCCGATCATGACTTCAAGATGTCTGGCGCGACCAATGTCGATACCGAAGGCTACAAGGCCTCCGGCAAGATCTTCGGCGGCTATGAGTTCGACCAGAACTGGGGTGTCGAAGCGGGCTATACCGACTTTCGCAAGTCGGACGTCAACTATTCGATCGGCGGCGTGAACAACCGCGGCGAGACCGATGGCCACGCCTTCTACCTGGCGGCCAAGGCCACCCTGCCGGTCAACGAGCAGTTCTCGGTCTACGGCAAGCTCGGCGCGGCGCGCACCAAGAGCGAACTGGAACTGATCAATGCCTCGCAAAACATGAGCCGCAGCAAGACCGAGGCTTATGGCGCGCTCGGCGCGGAGTACAAGCTGAACCAGAACGTGTCGCTGATCGGCGAATACGAGCGCTATGGCAAGAGCAAGGACTTCGGCGCGAAGGCCGACGTCTGGACCATCGGCGCCAAGTACGCTTTCTAAACGCCCATCGCTCCAAGGACAAAAGGCCCTGCGGGGCCTTTTGTTTTTCCTACAAGCGCGCGTAGCCGTGCGGCTGCGGGCGGTGCACCCAGGGCGGCACGACCAGTTCCGGCGCCGGCATCGCGTGGCCGCTACTCAGGAAGCGGTGCAGCGAGGACCACGGCCACTCGCGCGGATGGCTGCAGAAGCCGTGCCGTACCGCATCGAGGTGGGTGTAGTCGACCAGCGCCGCGTACTCGTCGTCGTCGCCGACCCGGTAGTGCTGGTAGTGGCGTTCCCAGATCGTGCCGTCGGTTGCCTCCGGCATGGTTGACTTGCGCAAGGCCTTGGAAAAGGCGATCTTGACCGCGCGCCAGCGGCTCGAGCAGTCGTGGTCGCCCGGCGGCAGCGTCCACATCGCATGCGCATGGTCCGGCAGGACCACCCAGGCATCGACATGGAAGGGCTTGCGCACGCGCGCCAGGCGCATGGCTTCGCCGAAGGCGGAGATATGGTCTGTCAGCAGGGTGCTGCCGCGTTCGAGCAGTCGCACCGTGAAAAAGAAGGTCCCGCCCGGGACGCGGTTGTTGCGGTAATCAATCATAGGCTCCGTCAGTCCATGCCTTGCAAAGGCAGCGGACATCGCAGGCCACATGGCCTAATCGCCAAGGATTTTACACACAGCGGTTTCGAAGCCGCGTTCGTTTCCGGTGATAAAAAAACCCCGCAACTGCGGGGTTTTCTTTTATATAACAAATACTTACTGATGAGCTCAGGTCGTCAGCGGCTTGTAGCGAATACGCTTCGGCTTGGCGCCTTCTTCGCCCAGGCGCTTCTTCTTGTCGGCTTCGTATTCCTGATAGTTACCGTCGAAGAAGGTGACTTGCGAATTGCCTTCGAAGGCCAGGATGTGGGTCGCGATGCGGTCCAGGAACCAGCGGTCGTGCGAGATCACCATCACGCTGCCGGCGAACTCGAGCAGGGCGTCTTCCAGCGCGCGCAGGGTTTCCACGTCGAGGTCGTTCGACGGTTCGTCCAGCAGCAGCACGTTGCCGCCTTGCAGCAGGGTCTTGGCCAGGTGCAGGCGGCCGCGTTCGCCGCCCGACAGGTTGCCGACCACCTTCTGCTGGTCGGAACCCTTGAAGTTGAAGCGGCCGAGATAGGCGCGCGACGGCATCTCGAAGCGGCCCACGCTCAGCAAGTCGGCGCCGCCGGTGACGTCCTCGAACACGGTCTTGTTGTTGGCGAGCTCGTCGCGGCTCTGGTCGACCAGCGAGACCTTGGCGGTCTTGCCGATCACGACTTCGCCGCTGTCCGGCTGCTCTTTGCCCGCGATCATCTTGAACAGGGTCGACTTACCGGCGCCGTTCGGGCCGATGATGCCGACGATCGCGCCCGGCGGCACGGTGAAGGACAGGTTGTCGATCAGCAGGCGG
The DNA here is from genome assembly GCF_002454935.1 of Massilia sp. UBA6681. NCBI lineage: Bacteria > Pseudomonadati > Pseudomonadota > Betaproteobacteria > Burkholderiales > Oxalobacteraceae > Massilia > Massilia sp. UBA6681. The sequence goes on along the minus strand of NZ_DKJX01000098.1, from coordinate 174,584 downwards.
TCGCCGAAAGCTTTCGAGACGTTCTTGAACTCGATGACTTCATTGCCCAGGCGCTCGGCCACGGGGATGAAGATCTCCTGGGTCTCGTTGCGCTTCTGGTATTCGAATTCGCTCAGCTCGTTGAAGCGGGCCAGGCGGGCCTTGGACTTGGCCTGGCGTGCCTTCGGGTTCTGGCGCGCCCATTCCAGCTCTTTGGCCAGTGCCTTCTGGCGTGCCGATTCGGTCGCTTCTTCCTGCTTCAGGCGCGCCTGCTTCTGGTCCAGCCACGAGGAGTAGTTGCCTTTCCATGGGATGCCCGAACCGCGGTCCAGTTCCAGGATCCATTCGGCGGCGTTGTCCAGGAAGTAGCGGTCGTGGGTAATGCCGACCACGGTGCCCGGGAAGCGCAGCAGGAACTGCTCCAGCCACTCGACCGATTCGGCGTCCAGGTGGTTGGTCGGTTCGTCCAGCAGCAGCATGTCCGGTTTACTCAGCAGCAGCTTGCACAGCGCCACGCGGCGCTTCTCGCCACCCGACAGCACGCCGATCTTCTGGTCCCACGGCGGCAGGCGCAGCGCATCGGCGGCCATTTCCATCTGCAGGTTCAGGTTGCCGCCGTCGGCCGCGGAAATGATGGCTTCCAGACGCTCCTGCTCCTTGGCGAGGGCGTCGAAGTCCGCGTCTTCCTCCGCATAGGCGGCGTACACGGCTTCCAGCTTGGCTTGCGCTTCGAAGGCTTCGCCCAGGCCGCTTTCCACTTCCTGGCGCACGGTCTTTTCCGGATCGAGCTGCGGTTCCTGCGGCAGGTAGCCGATGTTCAGGCCCGGCATCGGGCGCGCTTCGCCCTGGATGTCGGTGTCGATGCCGGCCATGATCTTCAGCAGGGTCGACTTGCCCGAGCCGTTCAGGCCCAGCACGCCGATCTTCGCACCCGGGAAGAAGGACAGGGAAATATCTTTCAGGATTTGACGTTTTGGCGGGACGATTTTGCCCACGCGATTCATGGTATAGACGTAATTGGCCATGCTTTAACTCTGGTGTTGTTTAAGGTGCACAGGATACGACAGAACCTGCGCCGGACACAGTGTTTCTTGCGTCCGGCGGAGATCAGGCCGGTTTGCTACGGCTGCGCAGCAAGCCTTCGCCGGCGAACAGCGCCAGCGCAGCCCAGATCATCAGGAAGCCGACCAGGCGGTCGCTGCTGAAGGCTTCATGGAACAGCCACACGCCCAGCAGGAACTGGATGGTCGGCGACAGGTACTGCAGCAGGCCCAGGATCGACAGGGGGATCTTGCGCGCGCCGGTGGCGAACAGCAGCAGCGGGATCGCCGTGATCGGGCCGGCCAGGACCAGGAGGATGCGGGTCGCGTCCAGCGGCGCATTGACGAAGGCATTGTCGCCGGTCACGCTCAGCCAGCCGACGTAGGCGGCCGCGAACGGAAACAGCACCATGGTCTCAAAGGACAGGCCCTCGAGGGCGCCGAGTGCCGCGGTCTTGCGCAGCAGGCCGTAGGCGCCGAATGTGGCGGCCAGCACCAGCGCGATCCAGGGCACCGAGCCCGACTGCCAAGTCAGCCAGCCCACGCCCAGCGCGGCGATCGCGATCGCCCCCCATTGCGCGGGACGCATGCGTTCCTTCAGCAGCAGATAGCCGAACATGATGTTCACCAGCGGATTGATGAAGTAGCCGAGGCTGGCCTCGATGACGTGGCCGTTCTTGACCGCCCAGATATACACCAGCCAGTTGGCCGACAGCAGCAAGGCCGAGGCGGCAAAGCTCCAGAACACGCGCGGCTGGCGTACCTGAGACAGCCATTTCCACTGGCGCCGCAAGGCCAGCACGACTAGCAGGAAGCCGAGCGACCACAGCACCCGATGCGCCAGGATCTGCACCGGCGGCACGTCGCCGAGCGCATGGAAATAAATAGGGAACAGCCCCCAGCACAGGAAGGCGAGGGCGGCGGACAGGATACCGGAGCGCATGGGGAGAAAAGGAGGGCGATTGCTGGGGTGACATTATCCCTGATGCGCAATTTCTCTGCAGGCGCAAGCGGTATTCCGCAGGTGTACCATGTCATTACGAATCTTCTTGCAATTTTTTTGCCGTTAACCTATGGTGCGCCGCACCAATAACAACATCATGGTGCAAACTTGAGTACCGAAAACAAGAAGAGCAGCGTCGCGGCGCTGACGCTGGCCGCCATCGGCATCGTCTACGGCGATATCGGCACCAGTCCGCTCTATACCCTGCGCGCGATCTTCCACCACGAGCACGGCCTCCCCCTCAACACTCCCAACATCCTCGGCATCATTTCCCTGATCTTCTGGAGCCTGACGATCATCGTCTCGCTCAAGTACGTCACGCTGGTGCTGCGCGCCGACAATCGTGGCGAAGGCGGCATCATGGCCTTGATGGCCCTGGCCACCAATTCGGTCACCAAGGCCTCGCGCTGGCATTTCCCGCTGCTGGTCATCGGCGTGCTGGGCGCCACCATGTTCTACGGCGACAGCGTGATCACGCCGGCGATCTCGGTGCTGGGCGCGATCGAGGGCCTGGAAGTGGCGGCGCCCGGCATGTCGCACTACGTGGTGCCGCTGGCGGTGGTGGTGCTGGTGCTTCTCTACAGCGTGCAGCGCCACGGCACTGCCGGCATCGGCCGCTTCTTCGGGCCGGTCATGCTGGTCTGGTTCATCACGCTGGCGACCATGGGCGTCATCAACATCATCGCCACGCCGGTGATCCTGAACGCGCTCAATCCCTACCATGCGCTGCACTTCATGCTCGAGAACAAGCTGCTCGCTTTCGTGGCGCTGGGCGCGGTGGTGCTGGCGATCACCGGGGCCGAGGCCCTGTACGCCGACATGGGCCATTTCGGGCGCAAGCCGATCCGCCTGGCCTGGTTCGCGATCGCCTACCCGGCCCTGGTGCTGAATTACCTCGGCCAGGGCGGCCTCCTGATCAATGATCCGAGCGCGGTCGAGAATCCCTTCTTCCACCAGCTCGGCACCTGGAGCGTGATCCCGCTGGTGATCCTGTCGACCATGGCGGCCGTGATCGCCTCGCAGGCGACCATCTCCGGCACCTATTCGATGACCAAGCAGGCGATCGCGCTGGGCCTGCTGCCGCGCATGCGCATCCTGCACACCTCGGAAAGCGAGATCGGCCAGATCTACATCCCGGCCGTCAACTGGCTGCAGCTGGCCATCGTGCTGATCGCCGTGATCGGCTTCGGTTCCTCGGACGGGCTGGCCGGCGCCTACGGCATCGCCGTGACCGCGACCATGATGGCGACCACCATCCTGACCTTCTTCGTCACCCGCTACCGCTGGCACCTGCCGCTGGTGGTGTGCGTGGGCGCGACCGGCTTCTTCCTGGTGATCGACGTGCTGCTGTTCTCGTCGACCACGCTCAAGCTCTTGCACGGCGGCTGGTTCCCGCTGCTGCTCGGCACCATCCTGCTGACCCTGATGCTGACCTGGAAGCGCGGCCGCGAGCTGGTGTTCGAGAACCTGGAAAAGCATGCGATCCCGCTGGAGGCCTTCATGGAGTCGCTGTTCGTGGCGCCGCCGGCGCGCGTGCCGGGCACCGCGCTGTTCCTGCGCGGCGAGAGCGACGGCGTGCCGCATGCGCTGCTGCACAACCTGTCGCACAACAAGGTCCTGCACGAACGCGTCGTCTTTCTCACCGTGCACATGCGCGAAGTGCCCTGGGTGCCGGCGGAAGAGCAGGTCGCGGTGGCGGAGCTCGGCCACAACTGCTTCCAGCTCGACGTCCAGTACGGCTTCAAGGACGAGCCGGACATCCCCGGCATCCTGCGCCAGTGCGGCGGACTGGGCTTGACCTTCGAGATGATGGAGACCTCCTTCTTCATCGCGCGCCAGACCGTGATCTCGGCCCCGGGCGGCGGCATGGCGCCATGGCGCGAGCACCTGTTCGTGATGTTGTCGCGCAATGCACGCGCCGCGGCCGATTATTACCAGATCCCGCCCAACCGGGTGATCGAGCTCGGCACGCAGGTAGAGATTTAATATTTAATTACAGAAAAATACAAAAGGCGGACAGTCCAGGGATAGACGCCCGCGGAGGGCTCGGGTAAGGTTTGGAGTTTCGCTGCATAAACTTTCCGCACCTCCGTACCCAAGGACCCGCCCCATGAAACTGAAGTTCCCCCTGATCGCCGCCTTTGTTGCCCTCCTGAGCCTGACCGCCTGCGGCGGCGGTGGCGACGATTCCAGTGCACCTGTCGTCAATCCGAACAACCCGACCGCACTGGTCAAGACCGACAACGTCCTGGGCACCGGGGCCGAAGCCGTCAACGGCAAGACCGCCACCGTCACCTATACCCTGTGGCTGTACAACACTGCGCTTGCCGACCACAAGGGCACCCAGCTCGAGTCGAACAGCTTCTCCTTCCTGCTCGGCTCGACGAGCGTCATCCCCGGCTTCCAGCAGGGCGTGCTCGGCATGAAGGTAGGCGGCAAGCGCACCATCGAAGTGCCGGCAAGCCTGGGCTATGGCGATAAAGGCTCCAACGGTATTCCGGGCGGCAATGGCCTGGTCTTCGAGATCACCCTGACCAAGATCGAGTAAACGTCTTGCTGGCCAGGACCGGGGCGCTGCCCCGGTTTTTTTTGCGCGCACGCCTGCGCTGGCGCACAGGCCGGGTCCGCTTCATGCCTGAAGCTGCTGATCCCGACAAAGCTCCTGTGCGCCATGCGAACCCTTCTTTTCCTCCCTGTCTTCCTCTTTTGTTCATCGTCCGCCGGCGCGGCGGCGCCCACGGCGCCCCCGGCATGCATGCCGCCGCCTGCGGTGCATGGCGAGCCGGACGGCTGGTTGCTGCTGGCGGGGCTGGTCGTGTGCATGGCCGGGCGGCTGGCGGCGCGGCGGAACTGATGAGTCGCTATTACGCTACTCAGCCAGAACCCGATTACGCTTTGAAGAAATGAGATTTTGGACATTGATTTATCTCAAACCTGCTGGCTCGGCTATTCGAGATGCTGAAAGTCCTCTTCACTCAAGCATCAAAGGAAAGTCATGCGTCATTCCCTGCTCGCCCTCCTGCTGTCCTCCTCGCTTGCCGCTCCGCTGACCGCGCACAGCCAGACTCTCTACAAAATGACTTTTCTCCCGCCCGACACCACGCCCCACGCCATCGACGCCAGTGGGCGCATCGTGGGCGTCGGCGCCGACGGCCGCGGCTTCCTGTGGGCGCGCGGCGTGACCACGCGCCTGGGCACGCTCGGCGGCAACGGGAGCGCGGCCGCGGCCATCGGCGCGAACGCCCAGGTTGCCGGTGCGTCGGAGGCGAAGAACGGGGTGTCCCACGCCTTCATGTACCAGGGCGGCGTGCTGCGTGACCTCGGCATGCTGAACGGCCGGCCGAGCTTCGGCACGGCCATCAACGCGCGCGGCCAGGTGGCCGGGTATGCACTGGACCGCAACGGCAACGACCGCGCCTTCGTGGTTTCCGGCGGCAAGATGAGCGCGATTGGCAGCCTCGGCAGCGGCGTCGCGCGCGCCACCGGGATCAACGGCGCCGGCACCGTGGCCGGCATGTCCTTCCTGCGCGGTTTCACGGCCCAGCACGCCTTTACATACGTGAACGGCGTGATGAAGGACCTCGGCACGCTCGGCGGCCCCACCAGCACGGCGGCGGCCATCAACGAGCGCGGCGAGGTGGCCGGCATGAGCTTCGTGAACGACGACGTCCAGCACGCCTTCCTGTACCGCGGCGGCGCGATGCTCGACATCGGCTCGCTCGGCGGCCCCTACACCGACGCGCGAGCCCTGAACAATGCCGGGATGGTGGTCGGCTACTCGACCCAGGCGAACCACGTGCCCGGCGCGAGTTTTTCGCACGCCTTCCTGTACCGCGACGGCGTGATGCATGACCTGAACGACCTGGTCGCCAAGCGCGGCATCTGGACGGTGCTCGATGCGGTCGGCATCAACGACGCCCAGCAGATCGCCGCCTATGCCTGCACCCTGTACGGCGAATGCCGCGCGGTGCTGCTCGAGCTCTGAGCCCGCCTGAGCTAGCGCAGAGTGTCCATCCATGCATGCCTCAAGCTTGTGATTCAGATAAGGCTAAAGCGAACATGGATGGAAAAATTTTTCGCGGCTGCTTGCTGGTCCTGCTGGCCTGCCCGGTCCTGGCAATGGCAGAACCCATCTACTCGGCCATGCACGGTGACGGTGACATCGTTGGCAGCTTGACCTGCGAAGAGGCTGATACCCTTTGGACCGGGCACGTTTTCCTGTACCGGGATGGGGCCATGGTCGACCCGGGCAGTCTCGGCGGCTGGGACAGCCTCCCTTACGAGATCAAGGATGACCAGCACATCCTCGGCAAGGCCTGCCCGGACGGCGATTGCCTGCCGGTGCAGCCGGCCCCGGTCTCCGCGGTGCCCGAGCCGGGCAGCCATGCGCTGCTGACGGCCGGACTGGTGCTGCTGGCGGGGTGGCGCAAGTCGGGCAAGCGGGAAAGCCTGCGCTTTTCCTAGCGCAGCATATCGATGTGCATGATGCCGTCTTCGTCATACGGCGCGGAGACGGTCTCGAAGCCGAAGCCCTGGTAGAACTTTTCCAGGTATTGCTGGGCGCCGATGCGGATGCGGTGGCCCGGATAGAGCGCTTCGGCGCGCGCAATGCCCTCAAGCAGCAGGGCGCGCCCGGCGCCGCTGCCGCGCGCGGCCCTGGTCGTGATGACGCGGCCGAGCGACATCTCCCGGTATTTCACGCCCGGGCCCAGCACGCGCAGGTAGGCGGCCAGCCGGCGCTCGCCGTCGACCGTGCGCCAGCCCAGCAGGTGGTGCGCCACCGGGTCGAGTCCGTCGATGTCGGGATAGAGGCAGGTCTGCTCGAGGATGAACACGTCCTGGCGCTGGGCCAGCACGGCGTACAGTTCGGCGGGAGTGAGGTCGTTGAAATGGGAGAACTGCCAGTCGATCATGGGATAAATCGGGATGGTGGGGCCGCGCGGCGGGATGCTCACGCGGCGGTTTCGAAACCTTCGAGGATGCTGACGGCGCCGGTGCCGCCACCCTCGAACACGAAGGTGGTGGGCAGGCCGAGATGGGCAATGCGCTCGCCGATGCGCAGGAAGTCGCCGCCCTGCAGGCCGAAGCCCGGGGCGAGGCCGCCCAGCGAGACCACCAGGGCCTCGGGCCGGAACATGGCCAGCTTGACGCAGGCCGTTTCCAGCGCCGCGAACCAGGGGCCGCCGCCGCAATCCGGCAGCAAGGGCAGGTTCATGCTGGTGCCCAGCCCCGCACCCACGCCCTGTTCGCCGGCATGGCCGGCATAGAAAGGGTAGGCCTGGCGCGGGTCGAGGTGGATCGACACGAACAGCACTTCGCTGCGCGCATAGAAGATGTCCTGGGTGCCGTGGCCGTGGTGGCGCGCGATGTCGAGGATCGCCACCCGCGCCAAGCCGTCGTCCAGCAGGTGCTGGGCCGCCAGTGCGGCATTGTTCAGGAAGCAGCCGCCGCCGTAGCCCTCGGCGCGCGCATGCTGGCCCGCGGGCCGGGTCAGCGCGAAGCTGGCGCGCTCGCCCACGCGCAGCGCGTGCGCCGCGTTGATGGCGCAGTCGGCCCCCAGCCTGGCCGCGGTCCAGGTGCCGCCCGCGATGGGCGTGCGGCTGTCGGACGCGAACAGGCCGAGACGGGCGAAGAAGTTCTCCGGTTCGGGCTCGCCCGCCGCGCCGCGCGGCGGCCACACGACCGGCAGCAGCGGCTTGCCGGCGTTCGATGCATCCAGCGCGTTCCACATGCCCCAGGCCGTGCGCAGGAAGTGCAGGTAGCGCGGCGTGTGCACGCGCTCGAGCGAGACCAGCGGCACGCCGTGCGGCGTCACGATGCGCCCCAGGCCGCGCCGCTCGAATTCCGCCAGCGTCAGCGCGACCGCGTCAGGCTGCTCGTCCCACGGCGCCGTCGCGCCGCTGGCGGCTTGCTGGGCGTGGTGTTCGTTGTAGAACGTGAGCATGCGCGGGCAAGAGGATGCTTATTGGTTGCTACACAGTTTGCTGCAGTTGTAGGCGGCGACGAAATCGTCGAAGCTGCCGCTGTCCTGGCCTTCGATCGCGGCCTGCTCGTCCAGCGACTTGCGGGCCAGTTCGTCGAACAGGGCTTCCTCGGCCGGCATCAAGGGGCTGTCGCGGAAGCTCGCCGCATGCAGCTCGCTCTGGCGCAGGCCGAAGGCGGTGGCCGAGCCGAGGCTGCGGATCTCTTCCAGCACCCGCGCCGACGGGGTCAGCGCCGGATTGATGATCTTGGCCTTCTGCAGGTTGAGCGAGGACTCGTGCACATTGCCCTCGTTGTGCTGGTCGTCGAGCAGCTGTGCCACCGGGCGGATGCGTTCGATCAGTTCCAGCGCCCAGTCCTTGAGCGGCACGTCATTGCCGTCGCGGGTAAGCAGCAGGGCCGGGTCGCGGCCTTCCTTGACGGTACGGGCGAAGTTGCGTGCATGGACCTGGCCTTCGTGGGCGCTGATCAGGGGGCTTTCCTCGAAGGCGCAGAACAGCAGGAAGGCATCGAGGAAGCGGCCGGTTTCCAGGCTGATGCCGACCGGCTCGAACGGATCGACGTCGAGGCAGCGCACCTCGATGTACTGCACCCCGCGGTTGCACAGCGCCTGCACCGGACGCTCGCCGGTGCGGATCACGCGCTTCGGACGAATCGTCGAGTAGTACTCGTTCTCGATCTGCAGCACGTTGGTCGAGAGCTGGATCCACTCGCCGTCGCGCTTGGTGCCGAGCGCCGCATACGGTTCGTAGGGCGTGTTCACGGCGGCCATCAGGCTGGTGACGTAGCTCTCAAGGCTGTTCTCGTGCGGGCGCAGGCCGGACTGGGCGTCGTTCTGGTAGCCGAGGTCGCTCATGCGCAGGCTGGTCGCGTAGGGCAGGTAGAGCGTGTCGTCGGACAGCGTTTCCAGCTTGTGCGGGCGGCCGCGCAGGAAGCTGGTGGTCAGGGCCGGGGTGGCGCCGAACAGGTACATCAGGAGCCAGCTGTAGCGACGGAAGTTGCGGATCATCGCGATGTAGCTTTCGGACTGGAAGTCGCGCAGCGCATGGCGGCGTTCTTCCGTGATGCCTTCGCTGGCGGCCACCAGCTGCCACAGTTTTTCCGGCAGCGAGTAGTTGTAGTGGATGCCCGCGATGCACTGCATCGCCTTCCCGTAGCGCAGCGCCAGGCCGCGGCGGTAGACGTGCTTGAGCATGCCGATGTTCGACTTGCCGTACCAGGCGATCTCGATGTCTTCTTCAAGCGGCAGTTCGCCCGGCATCGAGACGCTCCACAGCATCTCGTCCTTCAGGCGCGCATGCGCGAAACGGTGGATGGCGTCCAGGTGGTTCAGCACCACGGAGATGTCGTGCTCGGCCGGCGTGATGAATTCCAGCAGGGCTTCGGCATAGTCGGTGGTGATCTGCGGATGGGTCAGTGCGGAACCGAGCTCGACCGGATGCGGGGTGCGCGCCAGGTGGCCGCTGTGGTCGACGCGCAGGGTTTCGCGTTCGATGCCGCGCAGGCCCTGGCCGAGCAGGGCGCGGTGCTCATCGTCGTCGAGCAGGGCCAGGCGGCGCTGTAGTTGGTTCGACTCTGGTTGCATACCCACGGGTGTTTCCTTTCTTTTACTACCAATTCGATTGGAGCAGAGAGTAACCGAAAAATGCGGAGTGCGTCGGCGACCGCCTCATTCTTTCCGGGGGCCGGCGGCAGGGACGGGAGGGGCGGCTTTGCTGGTGGCGGGCTCCTGTTCGGCCGTGATCCAGCGCTCGACCTGGCGCTGGAGCTCGTCCAGTGGCAGGGCGCCGTTCCCCAGCACCACGTCGTGGAAGCGGCGCAGGTCGAAACGCCGGCCCAGCACGGTGGCGGCGCGCTCGCGCAGCGCGGCGATGCGCAGCTGGCCGATCTTGTAGCCGAGCGCCTGCGCCGGCTGGGCGATGATGCGGTCGACTTCCGCCTCGTTATCCGGCGGCGGATTGGCGGTGTGGGTGTTCAGGTAGTCGATCGCCGCCTTGCGCGACCAGCCCAGGGTGTGGATGCCGGTATCCACCACCAGCCGCGCCGCGCGCAGCATTTCTTCGTTCAGGTGGCCGAAACGCGAGAACGGGTCGCCGAAGAAGCCCAGTTCCGGGCCGAGGCCCTCGGCATAGGTGGCCCAGCCTTCGCCGAAGGCCTGGTACCAGGCGTGGCGGCGGAAGGCCGGCAGCGCGAGTTCCTGGGCGCGCGCCACCTGCAGGTGGTGGCCCGGCAGGGCTTCGTGCAGGGCCACGCTGTCGACCTGCCAGGCCGGCCGCAGGCCTAGGTGCGACACGTTCACCACCAGCGCGGCGCTGCGGCCTTCGCTGCCGCCTTCATAATAGGCGAGCGGCTGGCCGGCGCCTTCCGCGGACATCGGCTTGACCGCGATGCCGGCTTCCGGCACCGTCGCCACGACCCGGGGCAGCTTCGCGCTGGCGCGCGCCACGGCCTTGCGGTAGCGGGCCAGCAGGGCTTCCTGGTCCGGGAAGAACAGGCGCCGGTCTGTGCGCGCGAAGCTCAGGAACTGCGCCAGGTTGCCGCGAAAACCGGTGCGCGGCACCAGCGCGGCCATCTCGGCGCGCAGGCGGGTGACTTCGCGCAGGCCGATCTCGTGCACCTGGCCCGGAGTCAGGCGCGTGGTGGTGGCATGGCGCACCAGGAAGGCATACCAGTCCGCGCCGCCGGGCAGGCTGGAAGCGCCGAGGGTCTCGCGCGCCGCCGGCAGGTATTCGGTGCGCACGAACTCCTCCAGCCGGTGCAGGGCCTGAGCGCCGTTCGCCAGCGCCGAGATGCCGTCCACCAGCAGCTTTTCCCTTGTCTCCGGCTCGATCGTGGCGGGGATGCGCAGGAAGGGCGCGAACAGCGGGCCCGTGGCGATCTCCTCGTGCAGCGCGTGCAGGGCCGCCGGGACCGGCGCCATCACGGTTTTCGGCTGGGTCCAGCCGGCGGCCATCCCGGCGCGCAGCTGCTCGACCAGGCCGTCCACGTGCGCGGGCAGGGCGGCCAGGCGCCCCAGGTAGTTGCGGTAATCCAGCTCGCTGGTGAAGGGCATCGCGGCGACCAGCCGCGGCAGGCGCACCTGCAGGCCGTCGACGCTGCTCAGCGGCTGCGGATCGAAGGGCGTGAAGGCGTCGGCCGCCAGCAGGCGTTCGCGCTGGGCGATGAACAGGTCGTAGGAAATCCGGTCCTGGCCCTCGAGTTCCACGCGCTCGAGCTGGCATATTTCGGCGAGGACCTGGCGCGCGTGCTCGGCGGCGGCGGCGCGGGCGGCCAGGCTGGTGTCGCTCAGGCTGGCATCGAAGCGGTGTTCGCCGATGGTGGTTGCATACTCGGGCTGCTGGCGCAGCTGCCACTGCCATTCGCGCTCGAACAGCCGGCGTGCGGCATCCGTCGTCGTATCGGCGGCGCCGCAGACGAAGGGAACAAGCAGGACGATCGAGGCGAACAGTTTGCGCATGCCGGACCCAAGGAATGGTCTGGTCATTTTAGCAAGACTGATCCCGGCGGCGCGCCCGTCAGGATAGGCGGCCGCCGCTGACACGCTCGATGCCGGCCAGGTCGCGCCAGCTTTGTACCTCAAGAAAACCACGCGCCGCCAGCAGGGCGCGCACCGCCTCGGCCTGGTCGTAGCCATGCTCGAGCAGCAGCCAGCCGCCCGGAACCAGGTGATCGGGGGCCCCGTCGACGATGTTAAGGAGCGCAGTCAGGCCGTCGGCATGGTCGGTGAGGGCGCCGACCGGCTCGAAGCGCAGGTCGCCCTGCGACAGGTGCGCGTCGCCGGCGGCGATATAGGGTGGGTTGGACGCGATCAGTTCGAAGCGTTCTTCGCCAATGGCGGCGAACCAGTCGCTGCGCAGGAAGCGCACTTGCGCGCCGTTGGCCGCGGCGTTGGCGCGCGCGATGGCCAGCGCTTCTTCGCTGAGGTCGAGCGCCGTCACGCTGGCATCGCGGCGCGAGTGGGCGCAGGCCACGGCGATGGCGCCGCTGCCGGTGCCCATGTCGAGCAGGCGGCCGCGCGGCGGCAGGCGCTCCAGGCTCAGTTCGACGATCAGTTCGGTGTCGGGGCGCGGAATCAGGACGCCCGGGCCGACCCGGAAGGGCAGGCCGAAGAATTCGCGTTCGCCGACGATGTAGGCGATCGGTTCGCCGGCCAGGCGCCGCTGCACCAGCGCGTCCAGGTGCGCGGCTTCCGCGCTGGTCAAGGCACGTTCGGACTGGGTGATCAGGCCCACACGCGACACTCCCAGCGCGTGGCACAGCAGGATGCGGTTTTCCAGCGGCTCGAGCGGCAAGGCGGCCAGCATCTGCCGGATGGTCGCCCCGGTCTGGATCGCTTGCGTCATGTGCGTTTCTTGCGCAGCAGGACGAAGGCCAGCAGCACGGTCAATACCACGAACCAGATCGCCGACCACTGCGGGATCGCCAGGCCCATGATGCCGTCGGTGGCGCCTTCGCACAGGCCGTCGGCGCGGAACAGCCAGGGCAGGTATTCGGCGGTGGGGATCTTGTTGAGGAAGGTCTCCATCGGGTCGATGCCGCAGCTGAAGCCCGGGTTGGCGATCACGTACAGGTGCTTGCCGACCGTATACAGGCCGCCCAGCGCCGCCAGCAGGGCCAGCACCGTGCCTTCGCGCACCTTGCCGCTGATGGCCGCCACCAGGCTGGCCACGCCGATCGCCAGGAACATGTAGCGCTGGATCACGCACAGCGGGCAGGGCAGCATGTCGTGGGCATGCTGCAGGTAGAGGGCGACGCCGATCAGGGCAAAGCAGATCGAGGAGATGGCGAACAGGATCTGGCGGTTGGATGGCAGCATCATGGTTCTTGTAGTGTAGTTCGTTCGAGACGAGGCATTCTCGCATGAAGCCCCGATGGCTACTTAATCTTTGCTTAACCCATCAATCGCCGAGCGCGGCCAGCAGTTCCGCCTGGTGCTCGGCCGCCAGCGCATTGGTCAGCTCCGACAGGTCACCATCCATGATGAAGTCCAGCTTGTACAAGGTCAGGTTGATGCGGTGGTCGGTCAGGCGGCCCTGCGGGAAGTTGTAGGTGCGGATCCGCTCGCTGCGGTCGCCCGAGCCGATCAGGCTCTTGCGGGTGGCCGCCTCCTTCGATTGCTGCTCGCGCAGCTGCACGTCCTTGATGCGCGCCGCCAGCACCTTCAGCGCCTGTGCCTTGTTCTTGTGCTGGCTGCGGTCGTCCTGGCACTCGACCACGATACCGGTCGGCAGATGGGTGATGCGCACCGCCGAATCGGTCTTGTTGATGTGCTGGCCGCCGGCGCCCGAGGCCCGGTAGGTGTCGATGCGCAGGTCGGCCGGGTTGATGTTCACGTCCTCGACCTCGTCGGCTTCCGGCATCACGGCCACGGTACAGGCCGAGGTGTGGATGCGGCCCTGGGTCTCGGTGGCGGGAACGCGCTGCACGCGGTGGCCGCCCGATTCGAATTTCAGTTTCGAGTACACGCCGTTGCCGATGATGCGCACGATGACTTCGCGGTAGCCGCCCAGGTCCGAGGGCGACTCCGACACCAGCTCGACCTGCCAGCGGTTGCGCTCCGCGAAGCGGCTGTACATGCGCAGCAGGTCGCCGGCGAACAGGGCCGACTCGTCGCCACCGGTGCCGGCGCGGATCTCGAGGAAGATGTTGCGCTCGTCGTTGGCGTCCTTCGGCAGCAGCATCTTCTGCAGCTCGAGGTCGAGGTCGGCCAGGCGCGCTTTCGCGGCTTCGATTTCTTCCTGGGCGAAGTCCTTCATCTCGGGATCCTGGGCCATCTCCTGGGCGGCCACAATGTCTTCCTGCGCCGCGCCGTACTGGCGGTACAGCGCGACCAGGGGCGAGAGCTCGGCGTGCTCGCGGGTCATCTTGCGGTAGCTGTCCATGTTGGCGGTGGCGCCTTCGGACATCAGGAGTTCGTCCAGTTCGACGAGTCGGTTGGCCAGTTGTTCCAGCTTGGCCAGCATGGATGGTTTCATGGGATTCGAAAGAGTCTAGATAGCCGCGGGGCGGCCGGAACGCGCCTCGCGTGAAGCGCACGACGAAAGGAAGAGGGCCGCTAACGGCGGCCGCGGAACAGCTGGGGCAGCAGGCTGGCGAGGCGGGCGCGCTCGTCGCCCTGGGCGTGGTGCAGCGCCTGCTGGGGGCCGTGCAGGAACTTGGCGGCCAGGCCCTTCGACAGCGCCTCTAACACGGCCTCGGGGTCGTCGCCGCGCGCCAGCAGCTTGCGTGCGCGTTCGAGTTCGGCCAGCCGCAGCGCTTCGCTCGATTCGTGCAGGTCGCGGATGACCGGCACCATGGCGCGGTCGCCGACCCAGTGCATGAAGGACTGCACGCGCGTTTCGATGATGGCTTCGGCCTGGGCCACGGCGGCCTGGCGGCTCTCGATGCCGGTCTGGACCACCTGGGCAAGGTCGTCCACGGTATACAGGAACACGTCGTCCAGGCGCGCGACTTCGGGTTCGATGTCGCGCGGCACGGCCAGGTCGACCATGAACACCGGTCGGTGGCGGCGCGCCTTGATCGCGCGCTCGACCATGCCGAGGCCGATCAGGGGCAGCGACGAGGCGGTGCAGGAGATCACGATGTCGAAATGCTGCAGGCGCTCGGGCAGGTCGGCCAGGCGGATCGCCTCGCCGTTGTAGCGCGTGGCGAGCTGCTGGCCGCGCTCCATGGTGCGGTTGGCGATGGTGACGGATTTCGGGTTCTGGGCCGCGAAGTGGGCGGCGCACAGTTCGATCATTTCGCCGGCGCCAATGAACAGCACGTGCTGGTCGGCGATGCGGTCGAAGATGCGCTGCGACAGACGCACCGCGGCCGCCGCCATCGAGACGCTGTGGGCGCCGATCTCGGTGGTGCTGCGCACTTCCTTGGCCACGGCAAAGCTGCGCTGGAACAGCTGGTGCAGGTAGGTGCCCAGGCCGCCGGCTTCCTCGGCGGTGCGCACCGCGTCCTTCATCTGGCCCAGGATCTGCGGCTCGCCCAGCACCATGGAGTCGAGCCCGGAGGCGACGCGGAAGGCGTGGCGCACCGCACTGTCTTGCGGCAGCATGTAGAGATGCGGGCGCAGTTCGGCGAAGTTCAGCGCGTGGTAGTGGGCCAGGAACTGGGCCGAGGCGTCGAGCGGATTGGCGATGTCGCTGGCCGCATACATCTCGGTGCGGTTGCAGGTCGAGAGGATGGCCGCCTCGTTGCCCGAAGCGCCATGCGCGCCCTGGCGTGCGAACCAGCTGCGCGCCGCCTGCACCGCCTTGCCGAGCTGGTCAGGCGCGAGCGCCAGCTGCTCGCGCAGCGAGACCGGTGCGGTCGTGTGGTTCAGGCCAACGGCAAGCAGTTGCATGGTGGGACGGGGTCGACAGGTATGCACCCATTATACCCTTGTGCGAGAAGGGTTTCAGCGGACGGCCGGGGCCGGCCGCCCGTGTTGACGCAATGATCAGGCGCCCAGCTTTTCCAGGCGGTAGCCGTAGCTGTAGACCGGCACCAGGCGGAAGCCGTTTTCCGGACGCAGGCTGAGCTTGTTGCGCACGCGCGAGACGTGGGTGTCCATGGTGCGCGAAGGCACGTCGGTATCGCGTACCCACACGGATTCGTGGATGTAGGCGCGCGACAGCGGACGGCCGATGTTACGGAAGAACAGCAGCGCCAGCGAGAATTCCTTCTGGGTGACGTCGATGATCGAACCGTCCTTGAGCAGGCGGCCCGGGCGGGTCTCGAAGGTGAACGGACCGAACTGCAGCTGCTCGGCGCTGTTCTGCGACGGGTAGGCGCGGCGCAGCAGGGCCGAGACACGGGCCACCAGCTCGCCGCGGCGCAGCGGCTTGACCAGGTAATCGTCGGCGCCCGCGGTGACGCCGGCGATGATGTCGTCTTCGGCATTGTTACCGACCAGGAAAATGACAGGCGCGTTGGCCGCCATCTTTTCCTTGGCGCGGCGCAGCACTTCGACGCCTTCCATGTCGGGGACGTTCCAGTCCATGACCAGCATGTCGGCATTTTCCTTGCGCAGTTGCGCGAGGCATTCCTTGGCGCTGTCATACGGCTGGCAGCTGTGGCCCGCGGCAGTCAGCACCTGGCAAATGAGTTCAGCCTGGCTGCGGTCTTGTTCGAGAACGGCAATCTTCATGGGACATCTACTGGTCAGGTTAGCCTTGTAGGAAGGCTCCTACAAGGGTTAAACCGAATATAGCAGACTTTTACAAAATAACGCTACAGCAAAATAAAGATTTTCTGCAGGAAACGCCGTTGTGTTGTGTTCAAGCGAACCCGGGCCGCGCGTTACACTTGTCGGTACGAAGTTACCGGGAGGCGATATGTTGTTTCGACGCAAAAATAAAGACCTCGTCGCGCCCGAATCGCCGGCGACGCCGGTGAGCGGGGCCGAGATCGAGGTGGTGCGCGAGCGCTGCCGCGAGATGGTGCGCAAGCGGGCGCTGGTATCGGCCGGGGTGGCGGCGGTACCGTTGCCGGGCCTGGACGTGCTGTCGGACCTGAGCACCTTTACGCTGCTGGTGGAAGAGGTCAACAAGGAATTTGGCCTGAGCCAGAAACAGATCGAGCGCCTGCATCCGCGCCTGCGGGTACTGGCCTACCAGGCGGCGGCTTCGGTCGGCGGCATGCTGGTGGGGAAGCTGGTGACCAAGCGGCTGGTGCTGGTGCTGTTCAAGCGCGCCGGCGTGAAGATCGCGGCCAAGACGGTGGCCAAGGTGGTGCCGGTCGCGGGGCAGGTGGCCTCGGCGGCGATCGGCTTCGCCCTGTTCCGCAAGATGGGCTACCAGCACGTGGAGGCCTGCGCCAAGGTGGCGCGCGAGTTGCAGAAGCTGCAGGTGATCGATGCGGGGACGGCGCAGGCGGATAAACAAATGCCCGCTTAAGCGGGCATTTGTTTATCGGGACGTGGCGCGCTCAGGCATCCGGCAGCACCACGTTCACGTCCAGCACTTCCAGGTTGCCCTGGCGGTCGAGCGAGATCTTGATGTCGTCCGCGCTGACCTTGGTGTATTTCGAGATGACCTCGATCAGCTCGCGGTGCAGGGCCGGCAGGAAGTCCGGACCGGTCACACTGCTGCGCTCGCGGGCGATGATGATCTGCAGGCGTTCCTTGGCGGCTGAAGCGCTCTTCTTTTTCTCCGGAAACAGAAAGTTGAGAAGTGCCATATCACTTGGCTCCAAAGATACGCTGGAACAGGCCCGGCTTTTCGTAGTTGGTGAAACGCAGCGGACGCTCTTCGCCCAGGAAGCGGGCGATCACGTCCTCGTAGGCCTCGGCCACGTCGGTGCCCTTGAAATGGATCGCCGGATTGCCCTGGTTCGAGGCATGCAGCACCGATTCCGATTCCGGGATGATGCCGATCAGCGGGATGCGCAGGATTTCCTGCACGTCCTGGTAGGACAGCATTTCGTCGGCTTCCACGCGCTTCGGCGAGTAGCGGGTGATCAGCAGGTGTTCCTTGACCGGCTCCGAACCGCTCTGGGCGCGGCGCGACTTGGCTTGCAGGATGCCGAGGATGCGGTCCGAGTCGCGCACCGAGGACACTTCCGGGTTGGTAACGATGATCGCCTCGTCCGCGAAGGTCAGCGCCATCAGCGCGCCGTGCTCGATGCCCGCCGGCGAGTCGCAGATGATGAATTCGAAGCCCATCTTGACCAGATCGTTCAGCACGCGCTCGACGCCGTCTTCGCTCAGCGCTTCCTTGTCGCGCGTCTGCGAGGCCGGCAGGATGAACAGGTTGTCGGTATGCTTGTCCTTGATCAGCGCCTGATTCAGGGTCGCCTCGCCGTTGATCACGTTGATCAGGTCGTAGACCACGCGGCGTTCGCAACCCATGATCAGGTCGAGGTTGCGCAGGCCGACGTCGAAGTCGATGACCGCGGTCTTGTGGCCGCGCAGGGCCAGGCCGCTGGAAAAGCTTGCGCTCGAAGTGGTTTTGCCCACACCGCCCTTGCCGGACGTCACAACAATAATTCTTGCCACAAAAAGGTCCTTTACAGTTCTAGCAGTATCTGCGGTCGAAGGTTCATGCGCGGGATGCCGGCGCCAGCGACGAGATCGCCAGCCGGTCGCCGACCAGCTTGATCTGCGCCGGCTGGCGCGTCAGGTCATTCGGGAAACCGTCGTCGAAGGTACGGTACACGCCCGCGATCGACACCAGTTCCGGCTGCATCGACAGGGCAAAGATGCGCGCTTCCGGATTCCCGGAGGCGCCCGCCAGTGCCCGGCCGTTCAGGGGCGCGTACACGTGGATGCTGCCGTCGGCGATGATTTCCGCGCCATTGTTGACGACCGCGGTGATGATCAGGTCGGTGCCGCGCGCGTAGACGCGCTGGCCGGCACGCACCGGGGTGTCGATGATCATGGCCGCCACCGGCGCGGGCGCCGGGGCAGGTTCAGGCGCCGGCGTGGGCGCCGGGGTGGGCTCAGGCATGGGTGCCGGGACCGGCGCCGCCGCTGCCGGCACTTCTTTCGTTTCAGGGGCGCGCACGCCGCTCGAGCCATCATCCAGCGACAGGCCATGGGCGCGGATCGCGTCCGCCATTTCCGGGCCGGCGCCGCGCACGGCCACCGCATTGAGCCGGTATTTCTTCAGCAGCGCCACCAGGGCCGGCCAGTCGATGACCGGCGCCTCATGGGCGATGGCGGCAATGTCGATCACCGCGAACTCGTCCTCGAAGAAGTCCGAGACCCCGCCGGTCATCTGGTTCAGTGCCGCGTCGATCGTGCCCGGGTCGGCCGAATGCAGGATCGTCGAAATGGCGACGACCGTGGAAATCTTGATTTCGATGGGCAGAGAGGATGGGGTCTTCAGCATAAAACGGTCTGGTTGGCGTTGCGCTCGTGCATTCTACTGTGAAATTTGACCGAAAGGACATTTACGTACGCATGATTCCTAGTAGAAATGAGTGTTGCCACGACCGAGTGATGCACGTTCAAAAATATGCGCGCAAGATGGTGACAGCCTGTCATGGCGCGGTTGTAATCGGTGAATAAGCTGATAAGATTGATTTCGATTAAACATGGGCTTTGCGCAAACCGTAAGATGCATGCTTTTCGGCCCAGCCGTCTTCAGTTTTAACATTCCCCGGCCAGACCGGGAACTAGGGAGAGCAACATGGAAGATGTCGTCATCGTGGCCGCCGGCCGCACGCCTGTCGGTAAATTCGGCGGCACGCT
This sequence comes from Massilia sp. UBA6681, assembly GCF_002454935.1. NCBI lineage: Bacteria > Pseudomonadati > Pseudomonadota > Betaproteobacteria > Burkholderiales > Oxalobacteraceae > Massilia > Massilia sp. UBA6681. The sequence continues at coordinate 155,413 of NZ_DKJX01000098.1, read as the reverse complement.
GGCCAAGATACCTGCCGCCGAGCTCGGCGCGCACGTGATTCGCCAACTGCTGGCCAAGACCGGCATCGATCCCGCCTCGGTCAGCGAGGTGATCATGGGCCAGGTCCTCACCGCCGGCGCCGGCCAGAACCCGGCCCGCCAGGCAGTCATCAAGGGCGGGCTGCCCGACATGGTGCCGGCCCAGACCATCAACATGGTCTGCGGCAGCGGCCTGAAAGCCACCCACCTGGCGGCCCAGGCCATCAAGTGCGGCGACGCCCAGATCGTCATCGCCGGCGGCCAGGAAAACATGAGCGCCTCGCCGCACGTGCTGAACGGCTCGCGCGACGGTTTCCGCATGGGCGACGCCAAGCTGGTCGACACCATGATCGTCGACGGCCTGTGGGACGTGTACAACCAGTACCACATGGGCGTGACCGCCGAGAACGTGGCGCGCAAGTACGACGTGTCGCGCGCCGAGCAGGATGAATTCGCGCTGCAGTCGCAGCTCAAGGCCGAAGCCGCCCAGAAGGCCGGCAAGTTCAAGGACGAGATCATCCCCGTCGAGATCCCGTCCAAGAAGGGCCCGACCATCTTCGACACCGACGAATATCCGAAGCACGGCTCGACCCTCGAAGCGCTGAGCGGCCTGCGTCCGGCCTTCAACAAGGAAGGCAGCGTCACCGCCGGCAACGCCTCCGGCATCAACGACGGCGCCGCGGCCGTCATCATGATGAGCGCCTCGAAGGCGAAAGAGCTGGGCCTGACCCCGCTGGCGCGCATCAAGGCCTACGCATCGGCCGGCCTGGACCCGTCGATCATGGGCATGGGCCCGGTCTCGGCCACCCAGCTGTGCCTGAAGAAGGCCGGCTGGACCCATGAAGACATCGACCTGATGGAAATCAACGAGGCGTTTGCCGCCCAGGCCATCGCGGTCAACAAGGAAATGGGCTGGGATACCTCGAAGATCAACGTGAACGGCGGCGCGATCGCACTGGGCCACCCGATCGGCGCCTCCGGCTGCCGCGTGCTGGTAACCCTGCTGCACGAGATGGTGCGCCGCGACGCCAAGCGCGGCCTGGCCAGCCTGTGCATCGGCGGCGGCATGGGCGTGGCGCTGGCGGTCGAGCGCGACTGAAGCGATACCCGGGACGGCCCAGGGCCGTCCCTCGAACAGCAGTGACTGACAACAAAACTGGAGAAGACAATGGCACGAGTAGCATTGGTGACGGGCGGCATGGGCGGTCTGGGCGAAGCGGTGTGCATCAAGCTGGCCGCTTTGGGTTACAAGGTCGTCACTACGTATTCGCCGGGGAACAAGAAGGCGGAGAGCTGGCTGAGCCAGATGAAAGAGCAGGGCTACGACTTCCGGGCCTATCCCTGCGACGTGGCCGATTACGATTCGGCCCAGGCCTGCGTGCGCCAGGTCGAGCAGGAAGTCGGCCCGGTCGACGTGCTGGTGAACAACGCCGGCATCACGCGCGACATGACCTTCAAGAAGATGGACAAGCCGAACTGGGACGCGGTCATGAAGACCAACCTGGATTCCGTGTTCAACATGACCAAGCCGGTCTGCGACGGCATGGTCGAACGCGGCTGGGGCCGGATCATCAACATCTCGTCGGTGAACGGCCAGAAGGGCGCCTTCGGCCAGACCAACTATTCGGCGGCCAAGGCCGGCATGCACGGCTTCACCAAGGCCCTGGCCCTGGAAGTGGCGCGCAAGGGCGTCACCGTCAACACCATCTCGCCGGGCTACATCGGCACCAAGATGGTGATGGATATCCCGAGCGAAGTGCTGGAAAGCAAGATCATTCCGCAGATTCCGATGGGCCGCCTGGGCAAGCCGGAAGAAGTCGCCGGCCTGGTGGCTTACCTGTCGTCGGAAGAGGCAGCCTTTGTCACTGGCGCCAATATCGCCATCAATGGCGGCCAGCACATGCAGTAATTGCTCACGCGCTTATTAGATACGGCGTTTGACGACGGCCCGGACGAGTAATCGTCCGGGCCGTTTTGCATCGCTTCGTCTTCCAGACCCTTCCTCCGCCCGGATTCCGCGGCATGCGCATGGTGTAGGTGCAAAATAAATCATGTCTGTTGTACAAGTATGACAAACATGTTTCAAGACATGAAAAGGGGGTAGACTATACTGTCCAGCTAGCAAAGCGCTAACATTCTAGAGAGGCCCTCTGTCGTCAATTGTTAATTTTCATTCCGTGAAATGTGAAAATAACACCGATAGAAGGTCGTGAATCATCACCAAGTTGCGGGGATGTGCCTAGCAGGCTCCACATGAATTGCGTACCCAGATCCGTTTATGCGCAGGGCGCATGTGCTGGTTGTCAGCTGTAGTTCCACTCACCTTAAAGAATATTATGGCTATTACTGATGGTATCAGTGCTCCAACCATTGCCCGCCGTGACATCGACGCTACCTACCGCTTCGACGCATTGACCTCGCTACGCGGCCTGGCCGCGCTTTGCACCTTGATGGTGCATCTTGTCACTGTATGGATCGTGGTGTTCCCAGCGCTCGAAAAATGGGAATATTTTTATCGGTTTTCGCATCACAGTTATTTGTTTGTCGATTTCTTTTTCATTCTGAGCGGCTTCGTAATGTGCCATGTCTATGGCCGGGCTTTCAGTGTTGATGTGAGTATATCGGGATATATGAAGTTCATGCGTGCGAGATTTGCACGCATTTATCCTTTGCATCTTGTTTTGCTGGCTATTTATGTTGGATTGGCTTCGATTGGAATCAAGCAAACCACCGAGAACCCGGAGTGGTCGATCCTGGCAAATGCTTTCCTGGTGCATGCACTCGGGATGTTTGATCATACAACCTGGAACATTCCGTCATGGTCGATCAGCGTCGAATGGTGGACATATGTCCTGTTTCCGTTTGTCGCGGTGTTCGCCCAGCGATATATCCGCGCTGGTGCGGCGGTGCTGGCATTGGGCATGAGTATCGCCTCGTTTATCCTGCTGGCTACTTACCATGGGAGTATGAGTATTACCGTAGGCCTCGCATTCGTTCGTTGCCTGATCGGCTTTACTGCTGGGGCCTGCCTTTACACGATCTTCCTTACGCATCGCGGCGTACGACTGGCCCGCAGGATCAACCTGGCGATTCTCGTAGCAATCTTCATCGTGTTGGCCTGCTTGCCATCTCCTGTCTCGGATATCCTGGCCTTTATCGGTTTTTGCTCGCTGGTGTATGTCTCCAGCAATGACGTGGACCAGCGGGATTGGCTTCACCATCCAATCCTGATCTGGCTGGGGGATATCTCTTATTCGATCTATCTCTGGCACACACTGCTGCTGCATGTCATGGCGAAGATCATGCTGAAACTCAAAGGCGAGCACACCTGGTCTGACGGCGAACAGCTTGCTTATTTCTTGGTGGCGCTGCTGGCCTTTGAGGTATTGATCCTGTTGCTTGCACATTTGAGCTACAAGTTCATTGAGCTCCCGGCACGAAATTTCATCAATGCACGCAAAACGTATTCTGGCAGCGTGGCGGTGAAGGCTCGTAGCGCGTAGGCTGCCTGCAGCCATTGACAGTTATTCTCTATTAACACGAGTGGGCGCTTGAATTGCGCTCGCTGAGCAATTGCTCCACTTCATTGAAGTCCAGATGCGCAAGCCTATTTTTAAAAAAATTCCTTAGGTATGGAAAAGAAAACCAAAAAAGCATTTCCAGACTGGGAAAATGTGAATGTGATGATTCCTCTTGCAGCATTGGTCGTCATGCTGCTGGATATTGCGCTTCTTGAGCGAAAATATAATATCTTTACTGGCGGATACCTTCAGGCAAACCCAATCATCAATATTTCCGACAGATTGTATTTCTGTGGAATTATTTTTTCCCTGGAGTTATCACTTGCCTGCATTTGCTGGTACCTGTTGAGACTGATATCGGGCCCACGCAGCACTGGATTAGTGAGGGTTTATCAGTTTGTCGTCATTTATGGTGTAGGCAGTGCGCTGGTCTTGGCCGCCAAATACAAGGTCTTGAGCTACTTCGGCGATTTCGTCAGCCTGGCCGTGTTGCGCAATCTCGGCGGTGGTAATTTGAGCGGTGCGCTGCTGTATTCGCTCGAGGATAGCCGCTTATTCCTGATCGTTGCGGGCGTCATTGGCTTGGCTGCGTGGCTGCTCTATCGTCGGCTGAGAAAACGGATGTCGACCGGGCGGGCCGCCCGCGGCGGAGCCGATACCAAACGCTATTTCGCGTGCATGGCGATGTTATCGTTCGTTGCGCTTTGCTCGCTGGCCTACGTGGCGAGCAACGAGGCGATGGCAAGCCGACATCTACGGGCTGTCACGCCGTACTGGTTCGCCAACGAAGTCAATACATTATGGCGTCCGGAGGTGCCGACGACGATCGAGGTGATGAGCCGCAATCTTCGTCCGCTGGTAAAGCCAGAGCCGTCCGAGATCACTTTCGCCGGTCGCAAGGATAACCTCGTCCTGGTGGTGTCTGAAAGCGCCCGTGCCGACGTGATCGACGCCTCGATCGAAGGCAAACCGGTTACTCCTACGTTCCGCATGCTGGCCAGCCTCGGTGGGGCAGCTAATCAATACTTCAGCCATACGGGATACTCCACTTCATCGCTAAAAGCTATTTTCAATGGATCGCTAGGCAAGGATCGGCCATTCCAGGGCACGCTGTTCGAAGTGCTCAAGAAGCATGGTTATCAAATTGTTGTGTTGTCCGGGCAAGATGAGTCATTTGGTGATGTCGCACGCGACACGGGCATGGAGCGAACGGCCGATATCTTCTTCGATGCCCGCTCGGCCAAGAACGAGCGCGTGTTCAGTTCCGCTGCGGCGGGCAGCCTGACGCTATCGAACAAGAGAATCATTGAGCAGTTTGACAAGATCTCCTCCGAGATCGATTGGAAACGTCCCGTATTCATGTATGTCAATCTTCAAGCTGCTCATTTCCCCTATTACCATAAGGGAATGCCTTTGCTCCCGGGAATAGTCCCGATCGAACGTGCAGAAATCTCGCGAGAAAAGCGTGCGCAACTCAAGCTGACGTATTTGAACGCCGTTGCAAGTTCGGATGCCTCGACTGGACAACTGGTTGACCGACTCAGAAAACTGGATGTGTTCGATAACACCCTGTTCGTCGTTTCTGGCGATCATGGCGAATCCCTGTTTGAAGATGGGATTCTTGGACATGGGGTGAAAATCACCACTACCCAGATGCATACCCTGTTGGTCGCCAACCGCCGATTGCCGGAATTCGCCTCATTGCTGGGTGGGACGCGGCTTGCTGACTCGATGCTGAAGGGAATTGGAGGCAGCTATGTCCCTCCTGCTTCATCCGAGCCGGCATCCAGCGTTTCCGTCCTTCACTACATTGGCAGTCTGAAGTCGCCGGAGGCACTGGGATACACGTATGCAGATGGCACCCGCCTTGTTTTGGATAACAGACTCGGAGAAGTTCATGCGTCTCAATGGAAGGCACCGCTTAAAGTTTCCGCACTCCCAGTCGAAGGACAGACATACCGGGAACTGTCGCGCCTAGTTGCCGAATGGCGCTCCATCGTGGCTGAGCATGACTGATGTGGGTCACGCAAGCTAGAATTTATGATTCAGAGAGTTCAACTTCCCGTCATTACGGCGAAAAAACCATGTGCATGCGTGCTATCTGGAGCGGTATGATTGGCTACGCAATGATCATGCAGAGCCTTGCCATGCATAAGGAAAACCTTAATTCACTGTACTCTCTGCAATGAATGCTTTTGAAGTTTTTGTTTCTTAAATGAATTGATGAGCAGGTTGCCGGATGAGTATTCGATCATTACCGCGCGATGGATTGAATCTATCCAGTCTTGAAGAACAGGTTTTGTTGCCCGGCACCAAAGGCTTGCCGATCACCGAGCCGCTGCGCCAGGGCGCGGTTGGCGTGCAGGGCTGGAATATCCTGCGTGGCGACACCTCCTTCCCGGTAGCGCTGCTGAAGGAATCGGCGCTGGTCTATAACCTGGCCTGGATGCGCGACTTCTGCGTCCGCCATGGCGTCACGCTGGCCCCGCACGGCAAGACGACCATGAGCCCGCAGCTGTTCGCGGCCCAGCTGGCCAACGGCGCGTGGGCCATCACGCTGGCCAGCGCCACGCAAGTCCAGATGGCCCACCGCTTTAACGTGCGCCGTGTACTGCTGGCCAACCAGCTGGTGGCACGCGCCGATATCGAGGCCGTGCTGGCGCTGCTGCATGACGATCCGGATTTCGAATGCTTCGTGCTGGCCGACTCGCTGGATGGCGTAGCACGCTTGTCGCAAGCCGTCACTACGCGCAGTCTGCTCCGCCCGCTGCCGGTGCTGGTCGAACTCGGCCTGGCCGGCAAGCGTGCGGGCTGCCGCACGCCGGAAGAGGCGCTGGCGGTGGCACGCGTGGTCGCAGGCGCAGAAGGCCTGGTGCTGGCCGGTTTCGAAGGCTACGAGGGCCTGCTGGTGACCCAGGATCGCGAGGCCGACATCCGCGCCGTCAAGGCCTTCCTGGCCGAGCTGGTGGACCTGGTGGAAACGGCCGACGGCGAAGCCCTGTTCGGCGCTGCCGAGATCCTGATTTCCGCCGGCGGCTCCTCGTATTTCGACCTGGTGGCGCGCGGTTTCGCGGGCATGGAAGGCTTGTCGCGGCCGGTGCGCCCTGTACTGCGCAGCGGCTGCTACCTGACCAGCGACCATGGTTCCTATCGACGCCTGCTGGCCCAGCTCGACGCGCGCGAAGCCCATGGCGAAGGCCTGCGCCCGGCGCTGGAAGTGTGGAGTATGGTGCAGTCGCGCCCCGAGCCGGGCCTGGCCATCCTCACGATGGGCAAGCGCGACGCGGGTTACGACGAAGCGCTGCCGACGCCGCTGTTCATGCACTGCCCTGGCAGCGAGGCAGGCCAGCCGACGGCGCTGCCGGCCGGCTGCGAGATTTTCAAGATGAACGACCAGCACGCCTACCTGTCGCTGCCGGAAGGCGACATCCGGGACAGCCTGCGCGTGGGCGACCTGGTCGGCTGCGGCATTTCGCATCCGTGCACCACCTTCGACAAGTGGCAGCTGCTGCTGGCCGTGGACGACGCTTACAACGTGACGCAGGCGCTGAATACCTTCTTCTGAAAGGATAGGCTCTAAGCTACAATCGGCTTCCAGCCCGCCGAGAGAGTAGAGTCCCATGCCTGCCACACCGCCGTCCCTTTTCCCGCCGATCCAGCCCATCCGCCACGGCATGCTCGCCGTCGACGAGCTGCACACGATCTATTGGGAAGAAGTCGGCAACCCCAACGGCATCCCGGTACTGTTCCTGCATGGCGGGCCGGGCGCCGGACTGTCGCCGCAGCACAGGCGCTTCTTCGACCCGAGCGCCTACCGCGTGATCCTGTTCGACCAGCGCGGGGCCGGCAAGTCGACGCCGCTGGGCGAATGGCGCAACAACACGACCCAGCTGCTGATCGACGACATCGAGCGCCTGCGGCAGATGTTCGGGATCAGGCAGTGGCTGGTGTTCGGCGGCTCCTGGGGCTCGACCCTGGCGCTGGCCTACGGCCAGGCCCACCCCGAGCGCTGCCTCGGCTTCGTACTGCGCGGGATCTTCCTGTGCACCAAGGCCGAAGTCGACTGGTTCATCAACGGGGTCAAGTGGTTCTATCCGGAGCTGTACGAGGAATTCGTGGCGCCGATCCCGCAGGCCGAGCGCGGCGACCTGCTCAAGGCCTATTGCGAGCGCCTGCTGTGCAACGATCCCGACGTGTACTGGCCGGCCGCGCGCGCCTGGAGCCGCTTCGAAGGCCGGCGCGTGTTCCTGCTGCCGCAGCCGGACGAACCTTCGTCGGACGCGCTCGACCTCGGCGTCGGCCGCCTGGAGTCGCATTACATGCTGCACGGCGCCTTCCTGGACGAAGACCAGCTGGTGCGCGACATCGGCCGCATCGCCCACCTGCCGGCCACCATCGTGCAGGGCCGCTACGACGTGATCTGCCCGCCGCTGTCGGCCTGGCGCCTGCACCAGGCCTGGCCGGGCGCGAAGCTGCACATGATTCCCGACGGCGGCCACGGCGCCCTCGAGACCGGCATCGCCCGGGCGCTGGTGAACGCCACCGAACAGTTCAAGCGCCACGGCCGCTTTGATTAGTGCCTGCAACTGGCGGGCGGCAGGCGCCGGCTGCTACACTAGGGCCATAACAATTATTGACGTGTTCCCATGAATATCCAGATCAGCGACATCGGCCACGTGATCCAGCTGGCGATCGCGCCGGTCTTCCTGCTGACGGGCGTGGCAACCAAGCTGACGGTCCTGACCAACCGCCTGGCGCGCATCATCGATCGCACCCGGGTGCTCGACGAACGCCTCAAGGAAGGCGCCAACGACGAATACTTCACCGAGCGCGAGACGCTGTACGTGCGTGCGCACCTGATCAACACCGCGATCACCTCCAGCACCGCCTGCGGCCTCATGATCTGCCTCGTCATTGCCCTGCTGTTCGTTGGCGACACCACCAACCTGCGGCTGGACCAATACATTGCCGGGCTGTTCGTGTTCGCGATGCTCGGCCTGATCAGTAGTTTCGTTTTTTTCCTGCGCGAGATATTCATCGCTTCGCGCTTCATGCGCCTGCAGCACACGCTATCGCTCCAGCAGTCCCGCTAGCGCCTCTTTTCGAATGGTTTACCCATGCACGACTATCAACGCCCTCCGACCCTTTACCGCTATGCGCCGCAAGACGAGCTCGAAGCCGCGCTGCGCGGCCAGTTCCGCCTCCTGCCTGACGGCGGCTTCCTGGCATTGTCCTTCTCGACCGTATGGGACAAGCAGCTGTTCGACGTGTTCAGCCCTGCCGACCGTTGCCTGGTGATTCACAACACCGAGTTGTTCGGCGAACGCCTTCATCGCGCGGTGCAACGCGCACTGCCCAACTGGGCCGGCATTGACGGGCAGGTGGAATACGGCGCGCGCTCGCCGCTGGGCGCCGCATTTTCCAAAAACTTGGGCATGTCGCGCGAAAAGGAATGGCAGTTCGCCTGGCGCTCGATGTCGCCGGGTGCGAGCCTGAATCCAGTCGTCATCAATATCGGCAGCATCGAACAGTTCGCCGAACTGCGCGAGCGTGACACCCACTTGTCCTGAGCCTGCTCCAAGCGGTCTAGTAAAAATTTTAGTAACAACGCTCCACGAAATCCCGGTGTAATGCCGGGATGACGCATTCCACTTATCCTCATCTCTTCGCGCCGCTCGACCTCGGTTTCACGACCCTGAAGAACCGCGTGATCATGGGCTCGATGCACACCGGGCTCGAAGACCGCTTCTACAACTACGGCAAGCTGGCCGCGTTCTACCGCGAACGCGCGCGCGGCGGCGTCGGCCTGATCGTCACCGGCGGCATCTCGCCGAACCGCCAGGGCTGGCTGCTGCCCTTCGGCGGCACCCTCAACTTTCTCGGCGACGTGCCCAACCACCGGCGCGTGACGCGCGCCGTGCACGAAGAAGGCGGCAAGATCGTGCTGCAGATCCTGCACGCGGGCCGTTATGGCTATCAGCCCTTGGTCGTCTCCGCCTCGAGCCTGAAGTCGCCGATCTCGAAGTTCAGGCCGAAGGCGCTCGACGCGGCCGGCATCGAGTCCACCATCGCCGCGTATGCGCGCTGCGCGAAGCTGGCGAAGCTGGCCGGGTACGACGGCGTCGAGGTGATGGGCAGCGAAGGCTATCTGCTCAACCAGTTCCTGTGTGCGCGCACCAACAAGCGCACGGACGAGTGGGGCGGCCCGATCGAGAACCGCATGCGCCTGGCCGTCGAGGTGGTGCGCCGCATCCGCGCAGTAAGCGGCCCGGACTTCATCCTGATGTACCGCCATTCCGTGCTCGACCTGGTCGAAGGCGGCAATACCTGGGACGAGGTGGTGGCGGTGGCCAAGGCCCTGGAAGAGGCGGGCGTGACGATCCTGAACACCGGCTACGGCTGGCACGAAGCGCGCGTGCCGACCATCGTCACCTCGGTGCCGCGTGCGGCCTTTGCCGAGGTGGCGGGGCGCCTGCGCCGGGAGGTCAGCATCCCCGTGGTGGCATCGAACCGCATCAACATGCCGGGTGACGCCGAGGCGCTGCTGGCGCAGGGCGAGGCCGACCTGGTGTCGATGGCGCGGCCCTTCCTGGCCGACCCGGACTGGGTGGCGAAGGCGGCCGGCGGACGCGCCGACGAGATCAACACCTGTATCGCCTGCAACCAGGCCTGCCTCGACCACACCTTCTCGAACCGGCGCGCCAGCTGCCTGGTCAACCCGCGCGCCTGCCACGAGACCGAACTGGTGTTCAGCAAGACCGCCAGGCCGCGCCGCATCGCCGTGGTCGGCGCCGGGCCGGCCGGCCTGTCCGCGGCCACCGTGGCGGCCGAGCGCGGGCACCGGGTGACGCTGTTCGATGCGCTGGACCGCATTGGCGGCCAGTTCAACGTCGCCATGCGCGTGCCGGGCAAGGAAGAATTCGCGGAGACCATCCGCTATTTCGGGCGCAGGATCGAACTCCTTGACGTCGACCTGCGCCTGGGGCAGCGCGTCAGCCGCGAGGAGCTGCTGGCGCAGGGCTACGACGACGTCGTCGTCGCCACCGGCATCACCACGCGCAAGCCGAAGATCGAAGGCATTGACCACCCGAAGGTGCTGAGCTACCTCGACGTGCTGCGCGAGGGCCGGCCGGTGGGACGGCGCGTGGCCATCATCGGCGCGGGCGGGATCGGTTTCGACATGGGTGAATTCCTGGTGCACGATCCCGAAGTGCCGCTGCCGGTGCCGAAGGGGCACTGGATGGGGGAGTGGGGCGTCGATCCGTCGTCTTCTACGCCGGGTGGCCTGAAGGTGCCCGCGAAGCCGCATCCGCCGCGCGAAGTCTGGCTCCTGCAGCGCAAGAGCACGCGTCCGGGTGCAGGGCTGGGCAAGACCTCGGGCTGGGTGCACCGCGCGACCCTGGTGCGCAACGGTGTGCAGATGCTGGCGGGGGTGCAGTACCAGCGCATCGACGACGCGGGCCTGCACATCACGGTGGGCGGCGAACGGCGCCTGCTGGAAGTGGACAACGTGGTGGTGTGCGCCGGGCAGGAGAGCCTGGCGGAGTTGATGCCGCCGGAGCCTGTGCAAGGCGGGCCGCGCTTCCACAAGATCGGCGGGGCGGCGCTGGCGGCGGAGCTGGATGCGAAGCGCGCGATCCGTGAAGGAGCGGGGTTGGCGGCCCGGTTATGACATGTGGACGCGATCGACGATGGTTTGCGGCGAGCGCGAGATCATTGCGATAAAGGACTCTACGATGTTGTCCGGCGCGATCTCGGGACGACGTGAATGCCTGTGCGCTGCGTCGCTGAGTGATGCGTAGTAATCCTGCTCGTCCCATATCCTGTTGAACACGCGTATCCACTCGCTTTCGGGCGCATCCGCAGGCAGGCATACTCCGCCCGGCCCGACAGCTTCCGGCAAGCCGCCACTGCTGCTTGCCAGTACCGGGATATCGCTGAAGTGGGCTTCGGTCGCGATCCGGCCCCAGGTTTCCTGGCATTGGCTCGGCGCGAGCACGATTTTCGCCTGCCGATAAAGAGGGCGCATGTCCGATACCGGCCCGCTCAGTTCCACGTTCCGCAATTTCAATTGGTGGATTTCCGCGGCGACGCTGGCACGCACTTCCGACTTGTTCACTGCAAACACGAATGGCACGTCGGGACGCGCAGCCGCAAGCGCGAGCACGATTCCCAAGCCTTTGTGAGGAGCAGGGTTCACGAACAATGCGGTGTTTCGGCTGCCCATCGTGGCGTACAGCTCTGGAAGGATCAGTGGCCTGACGACACCGCAAAAACGCTTGTTTGGGTGGAGCGAGCAGGTAAACTCGGAGTTGCTGATGAAATTTAGCAGCGGATTGTTCAGCACATCGTCTTCGATCGGCAACAGGTCTTGCGTATGCAGATAGCAGAAGACCGGTAACTGCAGACGCAGAGCATCCGCAAGTAGAACATCGAACTTCGAACCGCCCTGGATAACGATGGCATCGGGTTTGAAGACCTCCACCACCGCGTGTACATGCTGTTCGCTTTCCCAGGCACGCCAGACCGGATATCCCAAGCTCCGGTCCATCGGGCATTGCTTATTCAGTAATTTGATGTGAAGCCGCGCGCGAAAGCCAACCGAGCCCTTGCCTGCGAGGCCGCATAACACACCAACTTGCACGCCTCGTTGAATAAGGCGTAATGCAAGGTCATGCGTGTTGACTTCCATACCCCCACGCAGCTCGGGCAGATGTTTATGAGCGGTAATAAAGAGAATGCGCATTTTTGAGATGATTAACTAAAACAGGATAGGTAGAAACTATCAGGAGACCAGCTTGCGAGTGAAATCTATCCTTAATAGCATCTTTGCAAAAATGTATGAAAGGAAGAAAACGGTAATAATATAGGTAACAGACCATATGGGGCTGCTTTTTAGCAGTCTGTCAACTGGTTTTAACAGGTCGACAAAAATCATATGTGCAGTATAAATCCCTACCACTAAGGGACCGATTTCGGCTGCACGTGAGAAATTCAGAAAACTTGAGTTGGAAAGGCCGATCATCGCTACCCCAAGTCCGAAAAAATAAGTGGAAGCAACATAATCGTGATCCATCGTGACATTCCAGTGAGCATGCAGAATCCATATCTCGAAGATGTGCAACAACGCCCCGATAAGAGCAATGAATGATCCGTACTTAAACCAGGATATACCAGGATTTTTCAAATGAAGGAAATAACCAGTTGCAAAAAAGATCAACGAGAAAAACGGGCCGTTTCTAAAATTGAACTCCGACTGAAAACCGAGTGGAGTGGCGCTATACGCACCGCCAGCTAGACCTATCACGTAAAACGCGATGGCAATGATCATTAAAAATATACGTTGACCATACCATACGAACAATGCAGTAATGGACATGCTGCAGAGCAATCCAACCAGATACCAGAGATGTTCCTTGGTTCCCTGGATAATCGTGTTCCAAGGCCTGCTGACTGCCGAGTTCAAGTGCCATACAATTTTCTTGACCGGACCCAGTACACCAAAATCGAAAGAATCAATCAGATTTGTCGGAAGAAGATAGATTGCCGACCAAGCGAAAAAGAGAAAAATAATGCGCCTGGCTATTGAGAATGTAGCGGCGCGTAATTCTTCTCTTGCCTCGACTTTACGCGCCCAGAAAAAGCCTGACAAAATAAAAAAGAAAGGTACTGCAAAACGGGCTAATTGGTTCGTAAGCGTTGCCAGATCCAGTTGGCTACCAATTGGAATTGATGCTTCAAATGGACCAGTATGAATTGCGATTACCGCAGTAATGGCAATTACTCGAAATAGATCTGTGCTTTCAATTCGATTCAAATACATCGCGCATCATGAAGGAAATTTAATAATAGCAACGGTGCACTCGTTGCAATCTCAGTAAGCGCATCTTGACTTTTTTAATTCGCCGCATGAGATGAATGATCTTTGCAGGCTCGGCCAAAAAAGACAAATTCTAGGGATAAGAAAAACGGATGGAGTTTTTGAATTTAAGTATTATTAAAACATGCCAATAGTCTTCAGATTGAACGGTTCGACAAGGTGTCACTTTCGTCGCCGGTGCGTGGGGCGTCCAGACGCGTGGGCGAAGCTTTAGGCAACTCTGAACCGCGGCGGATTAAAGGCATCTCAAAATGGACGAACGAATAGTGGCTAAGCACGACAGCGGCAATTACCAAAAGTAAGCCATACAGTGGTGAACTAAAGCCGTAATCTGCAGTGGCAAGCTGCTGCCATAGGTATATGCCATAGGAGATACGCCCCAGATATGCAAAATGGGGATCTGAAAACAAGCGCCGGATAGTCGGCCTGCGAGTTGGCGTCCCGAAAACAGCTACACAAATCAGCATCGGCATCAACACTGGCCGCATAAACTGTTCAGCCGGCTCCGGAAAGATGAACAGGCTTGATGCGAGCACAAGAAGCACAGTGGCAAGCCAGACCGAAAAGGGGAGCGCTTGCAGTCTTGGCTCCAGCCATTCCCAGTACAAGGCGCACACGCAGCCGGCCAGCATGAAAATGAAAAACGCAATGTAGTCGCCGATCTCGGGAATGCCCCAGAGTCTGGCTGCAAGCATTATGCCGACCAGAAGGAGAGTAGCCGACAGGATCCGCTGGCGATGCTCCACTAAATGGGAGGCAATGAAGAACAGGGGAAACAGGAGGTAAAACTGCTCTTCAAAAGCCAGACTCCAAGTATGTCCTAATTCCCACCCGCAACTCTTTACATCGAAATTGCACAAGAACGCCGAAGCACGTACAAAGCTCGAAAGCGGCAGGTCGAAAAAACCGGCTGCAGACAGCAGGGCGATACAGAGAATATATACCGCAAGCGGCGGCAGGATACGGTATGCGCGGCGGAGATAAAAAGCCGAGATATTGACTCTTCCAGTACTCAATGATTCCCGTACCATACCGCGGCAAATCACGAATCCACTGATGCAGAAGAAGACTTGAACCCCTACCGTTCCAAACAGCTTCAAGCGCCAAATGATTCCAGGTGCCACTTCGCTATACCAAGGATGACTAAATGCCACAATATGGCAAATTATCACCATGGAAATAGCTATAAATCGCCAGACGTCGATGTGATTTATACGGTTGGTTTCCATCTTCAAGTACCTATAAGTCAATCTGACATCATAGCAGTAAAGGTACCTGTTGGATGTGTATAAATTGCAACAATGATGAAAAAGCGACAAGTGTAGGTCTGCCATGCTATTGCTGCTTGCCAAAGCGCGGCTTCACTCGTCAATAGATGGCGGTGCTTGAACGGCTGAATTGCATTCAAAGTGCGCCAAGACCTGCTCATCAAGTGGCTGGCGGGCAGGCCTTGGGATGATTTTCGATAGTCTGAAAAATGGTTCAGAACGCAGGTTCCTGTGCATGCCTACAAGGAAGGACCTGCACATCCAAATCTTCGATGTCACATGTTCAGCCGGGATCACCCAGCTGAACGGAGTGCGGACTACTTCTTGCGCACCACCACGCAACCGATCGAGTACCCCGCCCCGAACGAGCAGATCACCCCGTTCGCGCCGCTCGGCAGGTCATCCTGGTACTTGTGGAAGGCAATGATCGACCCTGCCGAGGAGGTATTCGCATAGGTGTCGAGGATCACCGGCGCTTCGTTCGGCTCGGCATCGCGGCCCAGCAGGGTGCGGGTGATCAGGAGGTTCATGTTCAGGTTGGCCTGGTGCAGCCAGTAGCGCGACACGTCCTCGATCTTCAGGCCGGCATTCGTGACGGTGTCGGCGATCATCTCGGCGGCCATCGGGCACACTTCCTTGAACACCTTGCGGCCCTGCTGGCGGAACAGCTTGTCCGGCGCGCCGATGCCGGCTTCGTCGAAGCGGTTCATGAAGCCGAAGTTGTTGCGGATGTTGTTCGAGAACTTGGTCTTGAGCTTGCTGTCCAGGATTTCCCACTGGTGGGCGCCCGTCGCGGTATCCGCGGCTTCGACGATCACCGCGGTGCAGGCGTCGCCGAAGATGAAGTGGCTGTCGCGGTCGCGGAAGTTCAGGTGGCCGCTGGTGATTTCCGGATTCAGCATCAGCACGGCGCGCGCACGGCCGCTGCGCACGGCGTCCACCGCGGTCTGGATGCCGAAGGTGGCCGAGGAGCAGGCCACGTTCATGTCGAAGCCGAAGCCCTCGATGCCGAGCGCGTCCTGCACCTCGACCGCCATGGCCGGGTAGGGACGCTGCATGTTCGAGCAGGCCACCAGCACCATGTCGATATCGGATGCCTGCTTGCCGGCGCGCTCCAGCGCTTCGCGCGCGGCGGCCACGCACATCTCGGCCTGCAGCGACACCTGTTCGTCGGCGCGTTCGGGGATGCGGGCGGTCATGTGGGCCGGGTCGAGGATGCCTTCCTTCTCCATCACGTAGCGCGACTTGATGCCCGAGGCTTTTTCGATGAAGGCGCTGCTCGAGGGCTCGAGCGCGGTGGTTTCGCCGGCGGCGATGGCGGCGGCGTGTTCCTGGTTGTACAGCTCGACGTAGGCGTTGTAGGCCGTCACCAGCTCATCGTTGGAGATGGAGTACGGCGGCGTAAACAGGCCGGTGCCGCTGATCACGACAGGTTTCATGTGGGGGACTTTCAAAGGAAATAACCGGAGTTTCCCGGGAGATGCGCCGATTCTACACCCTCATACCGGGGCTGGGAATTGTCGAAAACGACAGTTTAGAGAGGTAAACCTAGCTCAGCGCGCGTGCTGCGCCAGTGTCGTATCGGCCGCACCGGCGCGCTTGGACAGCTGCACCTTCTCGCCCTTGAGATGGCGCAGGGCCTGGGCCAGCTGGAAGTCGTCGGCGCTGCCGTAGTCGAGCGGCTTGCGCTCGCGCGCCTCGGCCCACAGGCGCATCTGTTCCTCGATGTCTTCCTGGCGGGTGGCGGCTTCCTTGTCGCGGTCGTTGGACAGGTGCCGTTCGAGGTCGGCCTCGCGCATGCGCAGCGCGTTCAGGCCGTCGCCGTCGGGCGTTTCGTCGACCGGGAAGTCGGGCACGATGCCGCGCGCCTGGATCGAGCGTCCGGCCGGGGTGTAGTAGCGCGCCGTGGTCAGCTTGACGGCGGCGTCGCGGCCGATCGGGCGGATGGTCTGCACCGAGCCCTTGCCGAAGGTCTGGCTGCCCAGGATGGTGGCGCGCTTGTAGTCCTGCAGGGCGCCGGCCACGATCTCGGAGGCCGAGGCCGAGCCGGTATTGACCAGCACCACCATCGGCAGCTTCTTGAAGGCCGGCGGCAGGCTGGAGAGCGGATCGGCGCCGCTGCGCAGCATGTAGAACTCGGGGCGGCCGTAGAAGCGCTGGCGCGAGTCCGCCAGCTGGCCGTTGGTCGAGACGATTTCGGCATCCTTGGGCAGGAAGGCCGCGGCGACGCCGATCGCGCCCTGCAGCAGGCCACCCGGGTCGTTGCGCAGGTCGAGCACCAGGCCCTTCATGTCGGGGTTGTCGCGGTACAGGGCCTGCAGCTTGGCCGCCATGTCGTCCACGGTGGGCTCCTGGAACTGGGCGATGCGCAGCCAGGCGTAGCCCGGCTCGACCATTTTCGCCTTGACGCTCTTCTGGATGATTTCGCCGCGCGCGATGGTGAAGCGCAGCGGCGCCGGGCTTTCCTTGCGCGCGATGGTCAGCGTGACCCGGGTGCCGGGCTCGCCGCGCATGCGCTTGATCGCCTCGTCGATCGGCAGGCCCTGCACGGGGTGGCCGTCGATCTGGGTGATCAGGTCGCCCTCCTTGATGCCGGCGTGCCAGGCGGGAGAATCCTCGATCGGGGCGACGATTTCCACGAAACCGTCCTCGCTTTCGGAAATCTCGATCCCCAGGCCGACGAAGCGGCCCTCGGTGCCTTCGCGCAGCTCACGGTAGGCGCGCGGATCGAGGTAGGCCGAGTGCGGGTCGAGCGAGGCCACCATGCCGGAAATCGCTTGCGACAGCAGGGCCTTGTCCTCGACCGGTTCGACATAGGTGGATTTGATGACGCCGTAGACGTCGGCCAGCTGGCGCAGCTCGGCCAGGGGCATGCCGGCGTCGACCGGCTTCTGGGCCAGCGCGGAAAACTGCATGGTCACCGCGACCCCGGCAATGGCGCCCAGGCCGACGAGACAGGAATTCTTGAAAGTGGAGCCCATGGTTCACCCAATGTGAGCGCTGCGGCCGGGATTGCACATGAGTTAGCGCAAGACCAGTATAAACCTGAACGCCAGGGGGCGCTGCGAAGCAGGCCAAACCCTGAGCAAGCAAGCTAAAAACTTAGGGCGATATTAAGACCTGTTACGGAATGTCTAGCTTGGTAAGCAATTGTAAGAGTCGAAGCGGACGCGAGGGAGGGAACCTATAGTCAATCTCAGTTTTTCTCTCTCTCCACTTTTTGAAGTGGTCTTTGCCCGCGGCCCCCTCCGCGGGCTTTTTTATGCCCGCTTGCCCGCCTCGCTGCGGGAATTGTACATTCCCGAGAGTAAGCCTCCGCGCAGGCAGCGCATGTTGTTGTGACGTACCAACACATGCATATACGTTATACCCCCGTCTGCATGTATCGAAAAGTAAAAAAGCCTTGCAGGCCACTATTGCCCCTTGCGCAGCCGCTAGAATGCCTGAAGCCTGTACCGTCGAGGACGGCGGCTGAGACGGCCGACAGTCGAACACTGACGGCATACAACGACAGACCGGCCACAAGCCGGCCGCTTTTTCCCAACCCAGCAATCCCAGCAATCGAGGACCATTCCGTGAAGCGTATCCTTCTGAGCACCCTGACGCTGTCCCTGGCGGCAGCCTTTGCCAACGCGGCGGACAAGCCGGCCGGCGCCCCAGCCGCCGCTACCGCAGCAAACGCCAAGGCCGTCGCCGCGCCGATCTCGGGCGTCGACACCCAATACATCGACACCAGCGTGCGCCCGCAGGACGACTTCTTCACCTACCTGAACGGCAAGTGGCTGAAGGAGACCGAGATCCCGAGCGACAAGGCAAGCTGGGGCACCTTCATGAAGCTGCGTGACGACACCAATCCGCAGATTCGGGCCATCATCGAGGCCGCACAGGCCGACAAGTCGGCCAAGGCCGGCTCCGAAACCCAGAAGATCGGCGACCTGTACGCCAGCTACATGGATGAAGCGCGCCGCGAAGCCCTGGGCGTCAAGCCCCTGAGCAGCGAGCTGCAGAAGATCCGCACCCTCAAGGACAAGAAGGGCCTGCCGAACCTGGTCGCCCACCTGTCGAAGATCGGCGTGTCGACCCCGTACGGCATCTACGTCAGCCAGGACATGCGCAACTCGACCGAACACGTCGTGTACATCTCGCAGAGCGGCCTGGGTATGCCGGACCGCGACTACTACCTGAAGCAGGACGACGCCAAGCTGGCGGAAGTGCGCACCAAGTACCTGGCGCACGTCGAGAAGACCCTGGCGCTGGCCGGTGAAAAGGATGCCGCGGCCCAGGCCAAGGCGATCGTCGACTTCGAGACTGAGCTGGCCAAGGTGCAGTGGACCCGCGTCGAGAACCGCGACCCGGTCAAGCGCTACAACAAGATGAGCGTGGCCGAGCTGGGCAAGCTGGCCCCGGGCTACGATTGGAAGGCGGCGCTGGGCGCGGCGGGCATCGGCAACAAGGTCGACACCATCATCGTCAACCAGCCGAGCTATTTCCAGGGCCTGAACGAGGTGCTGGCCAAGACCGAACTGTCGACCCTGAAGTCCTACTTCGAATGGCAGCTGCTGCGTGAATTCTCGCCGCTGCTGTCGAAAGCCTTCGTGGAGCAGAGCTTCTCCTTCTACGGCACCGCGCTGAGCGGCGTGGCGGAACAGGCGCCGCTGTGGAAGCGCGGCGTGGGCGCGGTGGAAAGCGCGCTGGGCGAGGCGGTCGGCAAGCTGTACGTGAAGGAGCACTTCCCGGCCGAGCGCAAGGCGCGCATGGAAGAACTGGTGAAGAACCTGATCGTCGCCTACGGCCAGTCGATCGACAACCTCGAGTGGATGAGCCCGGACACCAAGAAGGAAGCCCGCGCCAAGCTGGCCAAGTTCACCCCGAAGATCGGCTATCCGGACAAGTGGCGCGACTACTCGAAGCTCACCATCAAGCGTGACGACCTGGTCGGCAACGCGATGCGCACCGCGACCTTCCGCTACAACTACCAGCTGAACAAGCTGGGCAAGCCGGTCGACCGCACCGAATGGGGCATGACGCCGCAGACCGTGAACGCCTACTACCGCAGCACGACCAACGAGATCGTGTTCCCGGCCGCGATCCTGCAGCCGCCGTTCTTCGACATGCGCGCGGACGACGCGGTCAACTACGGCGCGATCGGCGCCGTGATCGGCCACGAGATCGGCCACGGCTTCGACGACAAGGGCAGCCAGTCGGACGGCGACGGCAACCTGCGCAACTGGTGGACCGAGTCGGACCGCGCCGCCTTCAAGGCCCGCACCGACAAGCTGGTCAAGCAGTTCAACGGCTTCTCGCCGCTGCCGGGCTATAACGTCAACGGCGAACTGACCCTGGGCGAGAACATCGGCGACAACGCCGGCCTGTCGATCGCCTACAAGGCCTACAAGCTGTCGCTGCACGGCAAGCCGGCCCCGGTCATCGATGGCCTGACCGGCGACCAGCGCTTCTTCATGGGCTTCGGCCAGGTGTGGCGTTCGAAGATGCGCGAAGCGCAGCAGATCAACCAGGTCAAGACCGACCCGCACTCGCCGGGCCAGTTCCGCGCCAACGGCACCGTGATGAACATGCCTGAGTTCTACGAGGCCTTCAACGTCAAACCGGGCGACAAGATGTACCTGGCGCCGCAGGACCGCGTGATCATCTGGTAAGCGGCAGGGAGTAACACAGGACGGGTCGGCGCAAGCCGGCCCGTTTGTCCATCCACGACAACGACAACAAAACAGACACGGAGAGAAAGAATGAAACGACACATCCTGAGCGCCGCGGCGCTCGTTTTAGTGGCTTCGATGGCGCAGGCAGAATCGGCCAAGAGCGCTGCCGGCAACACCAAGGCCAAGACCCTGTCGACCGGCATCGCGCTCGAATACGTCGAGCCGACCGTGCGCGCGCAGGACGACTTCTTCCAGCACCTGAACGGCAAGTGGCTGAAAACCGTCGAGATCCCGGCCGACAAGTCGAGCTGGGGCGCCTTCTACAAGCTGCACGACGACACCCAGCCACAGCTGCGCGCCATCATCGAGAAGTCGGCCGCAAGCAAGGGCGCGCCAGCGGGCTCGGAAGTGCAGCTGATCGGCGACTTCTTCGCCAGCTACATGGACGAAGCGCGCCTGGAGCAGCTGGGCATCGCCCCGCTCAAGGGCGAGCTGGCCAACATCGCCGCGATCAAGGACAAGGCCGAATTGCCGGCCATCTTCGCGCGCCTGGGCCGCCTCGGCGTCAACGTGCCCTTCAGCTTCTACATCCACCAGGACGCCAAGGATTCGACCAAATACGTGGCCGACCTGTACCAGGGCGGCCTGGGCATGCCGGACCGCGACTACTACCTGAAGGCGGACGATGCCAAGCTGGCCGACACCCGCGCCAAGTACCAGCAGCACGTCGAGAAGATGCTGGCGCTGTCGGGCGACAAGAACGCAGCCGCGAACGCCAAGGCCATCGTCGACCTGGAAACCGAGCTGGCGCGCGTGCAGTGGACCAAGGTCGAGAACCGCGACCCGGTCAAGACCTATAACAAGGTCGAGCTGGCAAAGCTGGCCGAGCTGGCGCCGGGCTATGACTGGAGCGCCTGGCTGAACGAAGCCGGCATCGGGGGCAAGACCGACTACGTCATCGTCAGCCAGCCGAGCTACCTGAAGGGCATGGCCGAGATCGTGAACCGCGTGCCGCTCGAGACCTGGAAGGTCTACCTGCAGCAGCACTTGGTCAACGGCTACGCCAGCTACCTGTCGAAGGCCTTCGTGGACCAGCGTTTCGCCTTCCATGGCACCACCCTCTCGGGCGCGCCGAAGCTGGAGCCGCGCTGGAAGCGCGGCGTGTCGACCGTCGAGGGCGCGCTGGGCGACGCGGTGGGCAAGCTGTACGTGAAGGAGCACTTCCCGGCCGAGCGCAAGGTGCGCATGGAAGCCCTGGTGAAGAACCTGCTGGAAGCCTACCGCCAGTCGATCGACACCCTTGACTGGATGAGCCCCGCCACCAAGAAGGAAGCCCAGGCCAAGCTGGCCAAGTTCAACCCGAAGATCGGCTATCCGAACAAGTGGAAGGAGTACGCGGCGCTCACCGTCAAGCGCGACGACCTGGTCGGCAACGTGATGCGTTCGCGCGAAGTGGAGTACAACCGCGAGCTGAACAAGCTGGGCAAGCCGATCGATCGCGACGAATGGATGATGACACCGCAGACCGTCAACGCCTACTACAACCCGGAACTGAACGAGATCGTGTTCCCGGCCGCGATCCTGCAGCCGCCGTTCTTCGACATGGCCGCCGACGACGCGGTGAACTACGGCGCCATCGGCGCCGTGATCGGCCACGAGATCAGCCACGGCTTCGACGACCAGGGGTCGCAGTACGACGGCGACGGCAACATGCGCAACTGGTGGACCGAGGAAGACGGCAAGCGCTTCGCCGAGAAGACCAAGGTGCTGGTGCAGCAGTACGCCTCCTACAGCCCGCTGCCGGGCTACCACGTGAACGGCGAGCTGACCCTGGGCGAGAACATCGGCGACAACTCGGGCCTGGCGATCGCCCACAAGGCCTACAAGCTGTCCCTGAAGGGCAAGAAGGCCCCGGTCATCAACGGCCTGTCGGGCGACCAGCGCTTCTACATGGGCTGGGGCCAGGTGTGGCGCGCGAAGATGCGCGAGCCGGCCCAGATCAACCAGGTCAAGACCGACCCGCACTCGCCGGCGCAGTTCCGCGCCAACGGCACGCTGAAGAACCAGCCGGGCTTCTACGAAGCCTTCGGCGTGAAGGAAGGCGACAAGATGTACCTGGCGCCGAAGGACCGCGTGATCATCTGGTAAGCGCAGGCTGGCACATGGGCGCCGCGTCGCGGCGCCATAAAAAATGCCGTCCGGTGTGAACCGGGCGGCATTTTTCGTTGGCGCGGCGCCTGCGTTCGCCGCCGGGATTACTTCGTCACGCTGGAGTAGCTGCAGGTCTTGGCGGTCGACTTTTTCGGGTCGCCGAACACCGCATTGGTGCACGGGGTCGAGCCAGTGATGACCTTGGTGAAGTAGTAGCCAGGGGCGCCATAGCGTACTTCACGGGTGCCGCTGAACGAGCATACGCCGCCTTCATTCGCACAGAACGTCCAGGTTACGGTGGTCGTGGTCGGGGTGGTCGGGGTGGTCGTGGTCGGCGTCGTTCCGCTGGTCGTGTTCGAATAGCTGCAGGTCTTGGCAGTCGACTTCTTCGGATCGCCGAACACCGCATTGGTGCATGGGGTCGAAGCGGTGACCGTCTTGTAGTTGTAATAGCCCGGGGCCCCGTAGCGAACCTGGCGCGTGCCGGTGAAGGAGCAGGTGCCGCCTTCGTTGGCACAATGGGTCCAGCCATCGGCCGACGGCGTCGGTGCCGGTTCTGGTTCCGGCGCCGGGGCGGGTGCCGGGGCGGGTGCCGGTGCCGGTGCCGGTGCCGGTGCCGTCGTCACCGCAGTCCCGGCTTCGTAGGCGCCGATATCCAGGCTACCTGCCGGACGGGTTTCGGAAGCTGCCACATGGCGGTATTGCCCGGCCGGCTTCAGGGACACGCCGGCAGCACTATTGCCCGGATCCGAGCCTGCATCGATGACCAGTCCGGCCGATGTCGGACGCAAGTCGTAGGCTGCACGGTTGACGAATGCAGGTGCGAGAGAAGCATAGTTGGTCTTCTTGATGGCGCTGGCCTGGGACGACATCGTGCCGACGCCGCCGAAGATATTATTCTGGATCAGGGCCGGCTTGGTCACCCCGCTACCGATCATGATGAAGGTGCCGCGCGAGCTGTCTTCATTCAAGAAGGTATTGTTGATGACGTACAGGTCCTGAGTCGGGTTACTCGCACCTTCTTCGCCAAAGGTCAGCATAGCTGGATTGTTGTGGCTGGCCGGCTGCTGGATGATGTTGCCGATGACATAGGCGGTACCGGCGTTCGGCAGGTTGACCTCGTAGCTTGGTTTGCGCGAACCATCCTGGCCCGCTGGCGTGCTCGAGAAGCGGTTATAGGCGATCGTGTTAATGCGCGCGCGCGACTTCAGGTTGTGGCCGACGTGTGCATCATGCGAGTAGTTGTAGCGGAAGGTCAGACTGCCGACGTTGCCGATGTACAGGTTGTGGGTATAGCCGGTGCCATAGCCATTGCGCGCAAATTCCGAATACTCGACAAGGATGTTGCTGCTGGTATTCGCGCCGGTCAGGATCCCGTTCTCGTTGTCGTGCAGATAGGAATTGCGCAGCGTGAAGTTAGTGCCTTCGAGGCGCAATGCAGCGCCATTCTGGTCGGGCACCTTGGCGCCGTACATCTCGACGTTCTCGATCACGACGTTGTTGCCGCTGACGACCCAGATGCCTTTGCCCATGGCATTCTTGCCCGCAGCATCGATTTTTGGACGGCCGTTGACGCCGCGGATGGTCAAGTTGCTGACGCTGATACCGCACACGTCGCCGCTATAGGTAGCATTGCCTGTGATTTCAACGATATCGCCGCTTTTAGCGGCAGCAAACGCCTGGCAAGGGCGAGCATATGTTTTCCCTGCGCCGACGGAGAGGGTAGCAGCCGACACCGGCGCCACGGCGGCAGCGCATGCCAACGCGAGTGCGGTTCGGGTGAAGGTAAGGCGGAGTTGACGCATAAAATCCTCTAGTCTTTTGGCTAACATTTGTGTCTGTAGGAAATTTCTTAGCGACACATTTGTTCCAGAGTATATGATGCGAACAGGAAAATGCGTAACCAATTGTAAGAAAAATCGTCTGTACACAACACTTTCCTAGGGAAATCGGTTCTCGCAGGAATTTCCATTGCCTATAAATGTGTTGTGATCGTGCTGCAATTTGCTGGCATCTTTCCTGTTTTTTGGCAAATTTGATTGCCATAGTCGGAGCGCATGCCTTCTGGCCTTGCTGTAAAGCTGACAAACAGTTTCGATACATTGGGAAACATTACTTAGCGCTTAGCAGGTTGACACAAACTTGAAGTTATGTTTATACATTTATAATTATGTTTAATTTGCAATAAGTGTCGGGGTTTTTTACAGAATAGGCAGCGTACGAATGGAAGAGCAGGAAGCCTTTTGATTTATCGCGCTTTTTCTCGGCAGGCATGTTGTTTGCTTTGCATCCTCCAAAGCTAACAACGGGAGGGGCAATGAAAAACTACTGGCAGAATCTTGCTTTTATGCTCATGTTTTTGGCAAACCTGGCGGCACCGGCCAGTGCGGCACCGATCGTTGCAAGTGACACGACGTATTCCGTTTACGTCGGCGGGACGGAAAGCGGTAATGATGTCGCGGGTATCTTCCGTTTCGATGGCAGGCCGGAAGCCATCCCGCGTGCGGGCGGCTTCCTGGTTGTGAACGAAACCGAAACCGAGGTGGATTCAACGCGCAGCCTGATCATCATTACGCTGTCTGCCGACCGTGATCTGTTCCCCGCGATCGACGACGTGGCGCTGCTCGGCATCGGCATTTTCAATGACGGCCTCGACCTGCTGATGCCGGTCCGGCTCGTCGACGCCCGCATCAGCTTTCTCCAGCCGGGCGGCAACTTGGTCGACAATACCGAGAACCTGGTTTCCCAGGTTAGCCAGCCCAACCCATGGGACGGCTTTTTCCCCAACGACTTTGAACTGGTCGGTATCGAAGGAATCGGTGGCAAGAACGTACAGACGATCTCGTTCCAGTTCCTGGTCAGCACCGAGCTCGACGTACCGGAGCCGGGCATCGTGCTGCTGAGCGGAATCGGCCTGCTGGCATTGGTCGCCGCACGTAGGCGCAAGCGCGCGTAAAAAAAGCATGTCGGCCAGCAGGCGCGACATGCCTCATGCAACAAGGGCGGCTCGTGCCGCCTTGTTTGTTTTATTTGACGGCAGCGACCATGTAGTCGACGGCAGCCTTGACGTCGGCATCGCTGACGGCGGCGCCGCCTTTCGGCGGCATGACGCCGGCTTTCCCCTGGAAACCCTTGATGGCGTGTTCGTACAGGACAGGATTGCCCTGCGCCACGCGTGCCGTCCATGCCGCCTTGTCGCCCAGCTTGGGAGCACCGGCGATGCCGGCGCCATGGCAGGCGATGCAGGCCGTATTGAAGACGTTCTTGCCGGCGTCGGCGCTGGCGACTGCCGGCGCGGCCGCCGCAGGTGCTGCCGCAGGCGCCGCAGCAGCGGCCGGTGCGGCCGGCGGGGTGGCCGCTTCTGCAGCCGGTGCGGCTGCGGTGGCCGTGGCGGCCGGTGCGGCGGCAGGGGCGGGGACCGCAGGTTCCTTGAAGCTGGCGCCACTCTTGTTGGTCATGAAGACGACGGCGCGCGCGACTTCGACATCGTCGAGGTCCGGATTGCCGCCCTTGGCAGGCATGGCGCGGATGCCTTCGATCGCGTGTTTCACCAGGGTGTCGTAACCCTGGCCGAGACGTGCGGACCAGGAGCCGGTGTCACCGGTCTTGGGAGCGCCCGCGGCGCCGCTGTCGTGGCAGGCGGCGCAGACGGCGGCATACACGGCAGCGCCGGCCTGGAGCACCCGCGGGGCGTTGGCATCCACCAGGGTGAAGCCTGCATCGGCCAGTGGGCGGATACGGCTTTCGACTGCGCCGCTGGCCTGGCTGTCGGTGCCGGCGCCGGTCAGGCGGTCGCTGGTGGCAAAGACGACGAGTAGGATGATACCAATGACAATGACCAGGAAGAATCCTGTTACGGCGGCGACGAGCTGCTTGGGCGTACGGATCAGGGATTGATGTTCGTTGTGTGCGTCGCTCATGATTTCCTTAATTCAATAAAAAAACCTGCTACCGCGGCATCTCGTGCCTTTTTTGAAATGCCCTCAAGCAGCTGATTATAGACGTAAAGCTGCCAAAATGTAACGAAATTCGCTTGCCCGCCATGGACGGGAGGGCCGAAAGACTGTATTCTTCGGACACTTCACTCTACGCGGCTGTAGCTCAGTGGATAGAGTATTGGCCTCCGAAGCCAAGGGTCGTGGGTTCGATCCCCGCCAGCCGCGCCACTCCCTCAGAAATTCCCAGGACCGATCAGGTCACCCGTGGATTGCTCGTACCTGAGCGCCACGCATTCATCTTTTTTTCTCAGTGCGCTTGCATCGCCTGAAACTTGCAAGTCGTTCATTCATTCGTCCCGTTTTCCCTGCGTGATGGCAAATTTTCTATTGCAATTACGCAACACATTCCTGCCCGGTTGCTTGTAGTGCCCCCGTAAAAGGGGTGCGCACGTTACTGATGAGCACGAGTCATTTATTTTTAAAATGCTAAAATTTCTTGCCAGTTTTGCAGTTGGAGGAGTCACGCCTTGCTCCATGACGGAGTAGGTGCCTTGCACTGTAGAAATAGTGGCAACACGCCGGCACGGGATACCTTATCAAGATGTTGTTAATTGGGAGAAAAGTTTAGATACCGTTGAGAAGCTTCTTGTTTCCGTGCTATATTTGTTAAAAAAATTGCAAAAATTGGAGCGAAGCCCAATGAAAGCAGATCAGATCGTCGCAGTGGTGGGCTTGGGGTATGTCGGCCTTCCTTTAGCAGTTGAGTTCGGTAAGAAGTTCAGGACAATCGGTTTCGATTTGTCGGCCGCGAAGATCGAGCACTACAAGCAGTTTCGCGACCCGACGGGTGAAGTCTCATCGGAGGAATTAAGGGCAGCCGAATGGCTGGACGTGACCACCGACCCGGCAGCCCTGGCGGCTGCGGATTACATCATCGTGGCGGTGCCGACCCCGGTCGACATTGCCCACAACCCGGATTTCACTCCGCTCCGGGGTGCCAGCCAGTCGGTGGGCAAGCACATGAAGCGCGGTGCGATCGTCGTGTACGAATCGACGGTGTATCCGGGAGCGACCGAAGAGGTCTGCATCCCGATCCTCGAAGAATGGTCGGGGATGAAATGGAAGCAGGATTTCCATGTCGGTTTTTCGCCTGAGCGCATCAATCCGGGCGACAAGGAACACACCCTGACGACGATCCTCAAGGTCGTCTCGGGAGATGACGAAGAGACGCTCGACAAGGTCGCCAAGCTATATGAGGCGGTAGTCAGGGCGGGCGTCCACCGCGCCTCCAGCATCAAGGTGGCGGAAGCGGCGAAGGTCATCGAGAACACACAGCGCGACCTGAACATCGCGTTGATGAATGAACTGGCAATTATTTTTGACAAGATCGGCATCGATACGCTCGAGGTGCTGCAGGCGGCCGGGACGAAGTGGAACTTCCTTCCTTTCCGTCCAGGTCTGGTCGGCGGGCACTGCATCGGTGTCGATCCGTACTACCTGACGCACAAGGCGGAAATGATCGGCTACCACCCGCAGGTGATCCTGGCGGGACGGCGGATCAACGACGGGATGGCGAAGTTCGTGGCGGAGAAAACCGTCAAGTCCCTGATCGCGGCCGGTTTCCACGTCAAGGGTTCGAAGGTGAACGTGCTGGGCCTGACCTTCAAGGAAGATTGCCCGGACCTGCGCAACTCGAAGGTGGCCGACATCGTCCACGAACTCGAGTCCTACGGGGTCGACGTGCACGTCTACGACCCGGTCGCGGAGCCGGACGAAGCCGAGCACGAGTACGGGATCAGGCTGGAAGACTGGGACAGCCTGCCGCCGGCCGATGCGGTGGTGGCGGCGGTTCCGCACCAGGATCTGCTGTCGCGTCCGGCAGACGAACTGATGTCGAAACTGAATGACGGTGGCCTGTTCATCGACGTGAAATCGAAGTTTGATCGAGATGCAATCAGCCGGGCTGGCATCTCGGTGTGGCGGCTGTAAATCCGGGTTCCCCCGGGGGCGTCGCAAGGCGCAACCGGGGTAAGTATTCACTAAGAAAGTATTGGATCTGTGAACAAGTTTCAAGATGTCAGGCAGCACCTGCTCCAGCACCAGTACCAATGGGTGGTGACGGGCGCGGCCGGCTTTATCGGCTCCCACCTGGTCGAGGCCCTGCTCGGGCTGGGCCAGCGTGTGACCGGGCTCGACAATTTTGCGACGGGCCACCGGCGCAACCTGGAAGGGGTGCGCGAGCTCGTCGGCCCTGCCGCATGGAACAATTTCAGCTTCACCGAAGGCGATATCTGTGACCCGGACACCTGCGCGGCCGTGCTGCGCGGCGCCGATTTCGTCCTGCACCAGGCTGCGCTCGGCTCGGTGCCGCGCTCGGTGGCCAACCCGGCCCGCAGCAATGCCACCAATGTCACCGGTTTCCTGAACATGCTGATCGCGGCGCGCGACGCCGGCGTGCGCCGCTTCGTCTACGCCGCCTCCAGCTCGACCTATGGCGACCATCCCGCCCTGCCGAAGACCGAGGACGTCATCGGCAAGCCGCTGTCTCCGTATGCGGTCACCAAGTACGTGAACGAACTGTATGCGGGCGTGTTCGCCAGCACCTATGGCACCCAGTCGATCGGACTGCGCTATTTCAATGTGTTCGGCCCGCGCCAGGACCCCCATGGCGCCTACGCGGCCGTGATTCCCCAATGGGTGGCTGCCCTGATCGGCAACCGCCCCGTCAAGATCAATGGTGACGGCGAGACCAGCCGTGACTTCTGCTACGTCGACAATGTTGTGCAGGCGAACCTGCTGGCCGCGCTGGCCGGGGACGAGGCCGCCAACCAGGTCTACAACGTGGCGCTGAACGAGCGTACCAGCCTGAACCAGCTGTACGCGATGCTGCGCGAATTGCTGGCCCCGCGCTTTCCACATGTGGCCGCCCACCGTCCCGAGCATGGGGAGTTCCGTCCGGGCGACGTGCGCCATTCCCAGGCCGACATCTCGAAGGCTGCGGCGCTGCTGGGTTATGCACCTGCCTGGCGCATCCGCGAAGGGCTGGAGCGTGCGCTCGACTGGTATGCCGGGCATCTGGAACAAGTATGAATCGTCTTCTGCAAGCAGTTAAAAATACGAAATTCGGGGGATACCGTGTTTAAGATCTCTAATCACTACGTGTCGAAGATCGTCTTCGTCTTGCTGTTCATCGAGGCCCTGATCCTGCTGGGCGCGGCCTATGCCGGGGCGTCGCTGCGCTTCCTGGACATGGATGCGCCGATCAGCACACCGCATGTCGAGCACTTCCTGACGTCGGCGATCGCCTTCGCCACCGCCATCATCTTCAGCATGAGCGCGATGGGCATGTACCAGCTCGACGCCGACGAAGGCCTGCGCCATCCCTTCTTCATGAAGCTGATGCCGTCCTTCCTGATGGGCTTCCTGATCCTGACCATCGTGTTCTACGTGGCGCCGGACCTGTCCTTCGGCCGCGGCATCCTGCTGCTGGTGTTCGCGCTGTCGGCGATCGGCATCTTCCTGGCGCGCATGCTGTTCTTCAAGACCTCGGAGCTGCAGCTGCTGAAGTCGCGCATCATGTTCCTCGGCAGCGGCCCGCTGGCCAAGGAATGCAGCGACCTGGCCCAGCGCAAGTCGAACTACCACCGCTACCACATCGCCGGCTACATCCCGATCGCGCACGAGGAAGTGTGCGTGCCCGAGGACGGGCTGCTGAAGGTACGCGACGGCGACTCGCTGCATGCGCTGGCCAAGAAATACAACGTCCAGGAAATCGTGGTCTCGGTCCAGAACCGGCGCGGCGGCTTCCCGATGAAAGAACTGCTCGACTGCAAGCTGCGCGGCCTGCGCGTGACCGACGCCGCCACCTTCTTCGAGCGCGAAACCTGCCAGATCCGGGTCGACTCGCTGCAGCCGAGCTGGCTGATCTTCGGCGGCGGCTTCGACCAGAGCTTCATCCGCACCTTCATGAAGCGCGGCTTCGACCTGGTCTGCAGCACCATCATCCTGATCATGGCCTTCCCGCTGATGCTGCTGGCGGCGCTGGCGGTCAAGCTGGAAGACCGCGGCCCGGTGTTCTATTCCCAGGAACGGGTGGGCAAGGACGGCAAGACCTTCTTCGTGCACAAGTTCCGCAGCATGCGTGTCGATGCCGAAAAAGGCGGCAAGCCGCAGTGGGCCGCCCAGAACGACCCGCGCGTCACCCGTGTCGGCAACTTTATGCGCAAGACCCGCATCGACGAACTGCCCCAGATCCTGAACGTCTTCAAGGGCGAAATGTCCTTCGTCGGCCCGCGTCCGGAGCGCCCCTACTTCGTCGAGCAGCTGATCGAGGTGGTGCCGTATTACAATGTCCGCCACAGCATCAAGCCAGGCGTGACCGGCTGGGCGCAGGTGCGCTACGGCTACGGCTCCTCGGCCGAGGACGCGCTGCAGAAGCTGCAGTACGACCTCTACTACGTCAAGAACAACAGCCTGTTCCTCGACGTGCTGGTGCTGATCGATACGCTGAAGGTCGTGCTGTTCCGCAGCGGCCGTTGATTTTCCGGTGGCGCCGCGTGGCGCCGCCGCCTTTTCCCGACTTCCCATGCCTTTGACGGCTGTTTTTTTGGGTGGCGCACGTTGACCAGTATTGCTGTCTATAGTTATAGCGTCGCTGCCGCCGCATTTCTCTTGCTGGGCGTGCTGCTGCTGGCCCTGTGGCGCGGCGGCGCCCATGTTACGTCCGTGACGGCCGCCTGCGCGCTCACCGCGCTGTGGGCCGGCGCCGTCGCCTGGGAAGCGTCGCAGGGAACGGCCGTGTCGGTCTGGACCGAGGCCCTCGAGATCGTGCGCAACGGCGCCTGGTCGGCGGTGCTGGTGCTCATGCTCGGGCACTACCGCGATCCGGATGGTTTCCTCGGCCTGCGCCGCCCGGTGCTGCTCGGGATTGCCGCCTACCTGCTGCTGCTGCTGGCCAAGCTCGTGCTGCAACTCGACCTCATGTACAAGACCGATGCCGGCCTGGTGCCGAACGTGATGGCGCGCGTCTGCATGGCGGTGCTGGGCATGCTGCTGGTCGAGCAGGTGTACCGCAACAAGACGGTACAGGAACGCTGGATGGTGAAGTTCGCCTGCCTGGGCATCGGCGCGATGTTCGGCTACGACTTCTATATGTATACCCACGCGATGCTGTTCCACGAGATGAGCCCGGAAGTCTGGGACGCGCGCGGCGTGGTCAATGCCCTGGCGGTGCCCCTGGTCGGCACCGCGGTCAAGCGCAGCAAGTCCATGGTGACCCCGCTGGCGCTGTCGCGGCGCGTGATGTTCCATTCCGCCGCGCTGCTGGGCTCGGCCATCTACCTGCTGGCGATGGGCTCGGCCGGCTATTACCTGAAATTCTTCGGCGGCGACTGGGGCACCCTGATGCAGGTGGTGTTCCTGTGCGGCGCCTTGCTGCTGCTGGCGGGCGTGCTGTTTTCCGGCGCCTTCCGCGCCTGGCTGAAGGTCTTCATCAGCAAGCATTTCTACAGCTACGGCTACGACTACCGCGAAGAATGGATGCGCTTCACCCGTACCCTGTCCGAGCACGGCCCCAACCTGGGCGAGCGCGCCGTCGAGGCGGTCGCGGCCCTGGTGGAAAGCCCGGGCGGGGTGCTGTGGCAGCGCCGCGCCAACGAGATCTACGAACCGGTGGCCTGCTGGGAGGCGACCGCCAGCGACAACGAGCCGGCAAACTCGAACTTCTGCCGCTTCCTGGAAAGCACCCAGTGGGTCATCGACCTGCACGAATACCGGGCGCTGCCCGAGAAATACGGCGACCTGGTGCTGCCGGACTGGCTGGCCGCCATTCCGCGTGCCTGGGTGGTGGTGCCCCTGATCCTGCACGGCAAGCTGTTCGGCTTCGTGGTGCTGCAGGATTCGCGCAGCACGATGGCCCTGAACTGGGAAGTGTTCGACCTGCTGGAGATCGCCGGCAGCCAGGCCGCCAGCTACCTGGCGCTGCAGGATGCCGCCAATGACCTGATGGTGGCGCGCCAGTTCGAATCCTTCAACCGGATGTCGACCTTCGTCGTGCACGACCTGAAGAACCTGGTGTCGCAGTTGTCGCTCATGAACGCGAACGCCGAGAAGCACCGCGACAATCCGGAATTCCAGCGCGACATGCTCGACACCGTGACGCACTCGATCCAGAAGATGAAGATGATGCTGCAAAAGCTCAGCCGCAACGACGCCCCGGTCAAGCCGCTGCCGCTGACGGTCGACCGCGTGGTGCGCCAGGCGATCGCGCTCAAGGACGCCTTCGAGCCGCGCCCGGTGCTGCGGGTCGAGAACGGCGGCCTGCAGGTGCTGGCCGACAGCGAGCGCCTCGAGCGCGTGCTCGGCCATCTGATCCAGAATGCGATCGAGGCCACACCCAAGAGCGGCCGCGTCACCGTCGACATCCGGCGCGCTGACGGCTGCGCGGTGGTCGAGATCGCGGACACCGGCTCGGGCATGAGCGAGGAATTCATCCGCGAACGCCTGTTCAAGCCCTTCGAATCGACCAAGCCGGCCGGGATGGGCATCGGCCTGTTCGAAAGCCGCGAATACATCAACGAGCTGGGCGGCAAGCTGGAACTCGCCAGCGCTCCTGCCGCCGGAACCACATTCACAGTCAGCCTGCCGCTCTACAGCGAGGAAGCCCGCAACGTGGGGCAGGCCGCATGACCCGAGGACTGCCGTGACGCAAAACAAACCGAAACTCCTGATCATCGAAGACGATCCGGGCCTGCAGAAACAGCTGCGCTGGAGCCTGGATGCCTATGACGTGGTCGTCGCCGGCGACCGCGAGGCCGCGCTGGCCCAGATCCGGCGCCACGAACCGGCCGTGGTCACCATGGACCTGGGCCTGCCGCCCGACCCCGACGGCTCGACCGAAGGGCTGGCGACGCTGGAACAGATCCTGGCGCTGGCGCCTGACACCCGCGTCATCGTCCTAACCGGCAACCAGGACCACAGCAATGCGGTCAAGGCGATCGGCATGGGCGCCTACGATTTCCACCAGAAGCCCTGCGAGCCGGATGTGCTGAAGCTGGTGATCGAGCGCGCCTTCTTCCTGTACAACCTGCAGATGGAAAACCGCCGCATGCAGCAGTCGCAGGCCGACTCGCCCATGGCCGGCGTGATCAGCCGCGACGCCGGCATGCTCAAGCTCTGCCGCAACATCGAGAAGGTGGCGCCGACCTCCGCGTCGGTGATGCTGCTGGGCGAATCCGGCACCGGCAAGGAAGTGCTGGCGCGCGCCCTGCATGCGCTGTCGCCGCGCTCGAAGGAACGCTTCATGGCGATCAACTGCGCCGCGATTCCGGAAAACCTGCTCGAGAGCGAACTGTTCGGCTACGAAAAGGGCGCCTTCACCGGCGCCGCCAAGCAGACCAAGGGCAAGGTCGAGCTGGCGCACGGCGGCACCTTCTTCCTCGACGAGGTCGGCGACCTGCCGATGGCCCTGCAGGCCAAGCTGCTGCGCTTCCTGCAGGAGCGCGTGATCGAGCGCATCGGCGGCCACGAGGAAATCCCGGTCGACGTACGCATCGTCTGTGCGACCCACCAGAAACTGAAGGAACTGTGCGCGACCGGGCGCTTCCGCGAAGACTTGTACTACCGCCTGTCCGAGATCGTGGTGACGATCCCGCCGCTGCGCGCGCGCCATGGCGATGCGGCCCTGCTGGCCCACCACTTCAAGAACAAGTTCTGCGCCCAGGAATCGCGCTCGACGCTGCACTTCGCGCCGGATGCGATCGCAGCGATCGAGGGCTACGACTGGCCCGGCAACGTGCGCGAGATGGAGAACTGCATCAAGCGCGCCGTCATCATGGCCGACGGCAATACCATCGTCGCCGACGACCTCGGCCTGCCGGAGGGCGACAAGCCGGCCGACGAACCGCTGAACCTGCGCCAGGTGCGCGACGAGGCCGAGTACATGGCGATCGTCAAGGCGCTGGCGCGGGTCGATGGCAACATCGTCAAGGCCTCCGAAATGCTCGGCATCAGCCGCCCGACCATGTATGACCTGATGAACCGCCACGGCATCAAGAGCGCCGCATGAGGCAGCCGCAGCAGGCTGGGGGGCGTGGCCGCCGCCGTGGCCGCACTGGTCGCCGCCTGGCCCTGGCCGCGGCACTGCTGGTGGCAGGCGGCGTCGTTGCCGCCATCGCCGTCGACAGCGCCGGCATCGCGCCGCGCCAGCTCGCGCCCTACATCGAAAAGCGCACCAGCGGCCACAATGCGGCCATCGTCGCCGCCGGCCAATTCACGGCCGGCACCCTGCAGCGCCTCGACCGCGGGACGCCGGCGGCGCCGGAAGACTCGCAGCTGTCCGGACTGGCGCTGGGCGCCCAGGCCGGGGCGGCGGGCGACGACAAGCGCGCAGGCACGGTGGTCGCTAGTGCCGAAGCCCTGCGCGCCGCGCTGGCGCGCGCGCGCGCGGGCGATGTCATCACTATCGCACCCGGCACCTACCGTCTCACCGGAAGGCTGAACGCCGACCGCCCCGGCGCCCCTGGCGCGCCCATCGTAGTGCGCGCGGCGCTGCCTGGCAGCGTACGGCTCGAATTCGACATGGTTGCTGGTTTCCGCGTCAGCGCGCCGCACTGGCACTTTGAAAACCTGGAGATCCATGGGGTGTGCCAGGACGATGGCGCTTGCGAGCACGCCTTTCACGTGTTTGGCGCGGCCAGCCATTTCGTCGCGCGCAACAACACCATCAGCGACTTCAACGCGCATTTCAAGATTAACGGCCTGCACGGGCGCTTTCCCGACCATGGCCTGATCGAATCAAACACCCTGGACGCGAGCCGGCCACGCCGTACCGCCAACCCGGTGACCCCAATCGACCTGGTCGCGGCCAGCGGCTGGACCATCCGTGCCAACGTGATCAGCGACTTCATCAAGGAGGGCGGCAACGGGATCAGCTACGGCGCCTTTGCCAAGGGCGGCGGCAGCGGCAATGTCTTCGAGCGTAACCTGGTGTGGTGCGAGCGCCGCCTGCGCGGTCTGCCGGGACAGCGGATCGGCTTGTCCTTCGGTGGCGGCGGCACCGGCAAGTCGGTGTGCCGTGACGGGCGCTGCATCACCGAACAGGATGGGGGCCTGCTGCGCGCCAACTTGGTGGTTGGCTGCTCCGACGTCGGCATCTACCTGAACAGCGCGGCGAATACCCGAGTCGAGGACAATACGCTAATCGACACCACCGGCATCGACGTGCGCTTCTCGACCAGCAGCGCGCGCCTGGACGGCAACCTGGTCGACGGGCCTATCCGCAGCCGCGACGACGGCCTGGTGCGCGAGTTCGACAACCGGACCTCGCCCGTGTGGCAGGCCTTCGCCGGCCGCCATCCGGTGCGCAGCCTGTTCGTGGCTCCCGGCGCCGGGGATTTCCGCTGGCGCGGCGAAGCGCCTCTGCGCGAGCGTGCGCGCGAAGACGACGCCGGCATCGCCGACCTGTGCGGCGGCCGCCGCCTGCAGCCGCCAGCCTACGGCGCTTTCGACAGCATCGCCGGCTGCGGTCAGCGCCGAGACGCGGCGGCTGTGCATTGAGGAGCGCCGGCTGAGGAGTGTCGGCTGGGGCCTGTTCCTGCGTAGCTTGAGTTTTGCGAAACCTGGCTACAGGGAACAGATGCGGCACCCATGAATCGTCGGTATTGGCGTGACAGCTTATGCGCACAATACTGACGACGGCTGCCAGTGTCTATTCGTGGCCAGCCTCTGAAAGGCTTGTTCAGTGAACGAAACCGTGCGAAAGCATCGAGTCATTTTCGGGCAGCTTGGCGCAACAAGGTTGCGAAACGCTGGATGTACTGCTCGTATGAAAAGTCTTGCTCAAGCCGCTTGCGTGCGGCAATGCCGAGTGCTTCTCGGGCGCTCAAATCGCCCCACAACGCCGATAATTCCTTGCTCAGCATATTGGCATCCTCCGGATCCACGAAGATTCCGTCTTCCCTATGCGCGAGGAAGTCGGCGGTCATCGCGGTACGCGACACCACCACGGCTTTGCTCATTGCCATCGCCTCGTAAATGGCAGTGATACCACCTGGATAATCCACAGGATTTAGCGGAACGACGACGATGCTTGCCCCCTCGTACAGGTCGCGTAATTCCTTGTAGCTGAGTCGTCCGACAAAGCTGACATGCGAAGCATCCTTCGGTACCGAAAACTTGGCATTGCTCCGCAGTTTCAGCGGTAAACCAGCCAGCCGGCATGCTTCGATCAGTGTCGGGTAATCCCGGCTGGCGTCGTCGCCGACAGCCAGTACGTATCGTCCATCTACATGTTGCCGGGTAGAGCGGAAGAACTCGTCGTCGATCGCAAAGCCAAGTACCTGGGCCGAATTGCGCAGCGCGTACTGCGCTTCAACCTTGCGACGCTGATCCTCGGTGAGGACAAATACATGGTCGACGCGCGGAACAACGAAATCGAGAATCTTGTCGCGTTTGGCCCACCCCCGGCCCGACACTTCCCACAAAACAATGTTGGGTTTGAATCGGAAGATCTTGCGCAACAGCAGGATAAAAAAGACGTTGCTCTCGAAAACCGACACGATGACATCGGCCTTTCGGTCGAACAGCAACACTTTCAATGCACGCAGCAGATCCAGTCCCGCCAGTAGCGAACCCTTTTTAACCAAGGGGTTCCAGGGGAATGCATGAAGATCGCGTTCGCTGGGACGCACGCCATTTTGCTGGAAACCATTTGATTCGCGTAGCGGGTCGGGACCGCCCTCGGTAATAAGCGCCGCCCGCTTGGTCCCCATCCTAACGTTAGGCAAGAAAACAGCGTTGATTGGTCGTTCGAGCGAGATGCTTGGTGGCGCTGGAACGACGTGATCTTTATCGCTCGATGGATTTTCAGGCATCTCGAGTCCTGGTGTATTTGAAATTCCGGTCGCTGCCATTGGAATAAGATTCAGCATTCTAATGGAAAAATTTGGCTAGCCTGTCAACAAGTATTGCATGCCTGGAGGCATTGCGCATGCGACAGGTTGTCACACATGTTCTCCTTGTGAATACCCATCGGTTGCGATGCCTGAACGGATGAATGCCATTCAGGGATGATCGTCGTCGATTTGGGGCAGGTCTCCCGGTAGTTCGGGCGGCGTGCCTAACGCAAGCTCGACTATCAGGCGTGCCGGGTGTTCCGGCCTCCTGTTGCAGCCTAGGTAGCACTGCTTACCAGGAACGGACCCATGTGCTGGTCCAGGCAGACACCTGATCGCGCCAGTCGCGCCGCGAGAAAGTATGATCCGCTCCTTCCAGCTTGTGGCGAGTCACGGATGGTGCGCGCAATAGTTGTGTCCATGCCGGCTTGGCTGCAGCCAGGTCACAAAATTCGCTCCCTGTCAGGTCGGCGCCCGCCGTGATCACCATGATGCGTCCCTTGAAGCTGGAAAGAGCGGCCAGCATGCGCTCCGGCAGCGCCGACCCTGGCGATCCTGGCGCAAGCGCCGCTCGCGCAGTGCCGAGCATCGACCTGAGCGAGCCTGCCAAGTCGAAGCGCCCACTCAGCAGGTGACGCCAGAAACCGCGCTCGCCCAAGCGCTGTCGGTAGTAGTGGCGCAAGGTGGTGCGGGCCAATCCATTGGTTGTACGCACCCACGGATTAAGTAATACCAGGCCGGAGACGCGATGATCCGAGGGCGCATACATAGCTGCCGCCGAAGCACCGTCACACAGACCCCACAACACGACCTCGCGCATGCCAGGTGCGGCCTCGATAAAGGCGTCGATAGCGGCACTCAAGTCCTCGTCGATGTCTTCAAAAGATCGTGCTGCTCCTTCGCTGTCGCCCATGCCGCGATAGTCGAAGCGCATGGCAGGGACGCCGTCCCGTGCCAGGTCGCGCGCCAACAATGTGAATTGGCGGTGGCTGCCCGCGCGGTATTGCGGCCCTCCGACGACGACCAGCACTCCACGGCGGCCGCCGGCCGCCGGCAGGCTTGCCACCCCGTACAGCCAGTCGCCGCCGCATTGGAAAGCCAGTGCGCGTTCGTCAAGCGTCAAAGTAGCCCTCCTGCATCAGCGTTGAAGTTGCAGCAAGCAAGCCAGAGGCCGCGCCGGCGTCGGCTGCCGACCAGAACGATGGATACGCAACTGGATAAACCTGCAGCTGCACATGCGCACGCCAGGCATCCGCAGTGCGGGCCGCGCCTGCCGGCATGGCATGGTCGGGTGCGGTGGCCATCTCGAACCAGTGCACCGGGCAGGGTGGTGCATGGCGCTCGAGAGGCGCCAGTGCGTCGATGGCCTCGGCCAACGCCGGGGTCAGCGTGTAGCCGCCGACTTCGAGCTCCTGGCCGGACTGCAGCGCTGCACGCAGCGCCCGTGTGCTAGTCTGCTCGGAAGCGCTGTCAGCCAGCACCGCATTGAAGGTGCGCAGGCGCAGGAACTGCGTCAGGAAGGCCTTGCCGCTTGTCACCGGCTGCCAAAGAAGCAGCGCGCGCGGTGGATAGGGCGCCGTCTGCACATAGTCGAGCGCCAGCAGGGCGCCAAGGCGCAGGCCCCACAACAAAGGCGGCTGGCCGAAGCGCTCGCCGAGCCAGGTGCAGCAGGCCGCTAGATCGTCCTTCCAGATTTCCCAGCGAGCATCGCTGAAGTCTCCGCTGCTGTCGCCGGTGCCGGTGAGGTCGGGCTGCAGAACGCCATAGCCGAGTGCCGCCATAGCGCGCGCCTGTTGCGCCGCAACGCGGCGGGAACGGTTCATCTCCTCGGCAAAGGGCGGTACGTAGAGAACGGCGCCGCGGCTGCACCCGCGTGGCGGATGGAACAGGCAAAACAGCCGGTAGTCGGCACGCTGCAGAAAGAATGGTTCAGCGTGTGTTTCGTCCGCGGCAAAGCTCATCCGGCGCTCTTTTGTGCAACGAAGCTGGCCAGGCTTCCGAGGGTCTCGAAAGTGCTTGCGCTCAGATCGTCGTCGTCGATCACGATGCCGAAATGGTTTTCGAGTGCCCCGACCAGGCTGACCACCGCCATGGAGTCGAGCTCGGGCAGGCTGCCCAGCAGGGGGGAGTCGGCTTGCAGGCGCTGTCCGGCCTCGCCGAGGCTCAGCACGTCAATCAGAATGTTCTTGGTTTCGTCGAGATACATGTCAGGGTCCTTGTACAGGCTTCGCATTATATATTCGGACGCTGCAGCGGAAGACGGGCACGTGCCATGTTGCCCAGCCGGTGCACCTCGTCCAGCATCGCATGCCTGCTGACGCGCAACAGCACGTACCAGGCGATGGCCAGCACCGGGAACATGATCAGCAGGCGCGCCAGCGGCGCCAGCGTGGATGGCAGCAGCAGCGCCAGCAGTCCCGCGATGACCGTGGTCCCGGCGGTCACGAAGGCGCTGGGAAGCAGGGCGCGCAGCAGGGACATTGTGCCGAAGCCGAAATAGCGCCGTTGCTGCAGCAGCGTGATCGGCGCGGCCGCCAGGGTCGCCAGGCATAGCACCCAGCCGAAGCCGGCCAGGGTGCCGTCGAACAGAACGAGTGCGAAGCCGATCCGCGCCAGCAGTGTCGCCGCCACTGGAGCTGCACTGAGGTAGGGGCGGCCGATGGCGGTGACCGCGATCGGGATGTAGTGGAAGGCCATCACCACGCCCGCGGCGACCGACAGGGGCAGGATAGCGGGCACGCATTCGAGCCAGGCTTCGCCGTACAAGGCAAGCACGATGTCCTTGCCGAGCACGGTGGTCACGGCCAATGCGGTCCAGCCGACCCCGGTCAGCAGCGCGGTGGCGCGGGTCAGCACAGGTTCCAGCGACTCGCCGCGGTGGTGAGCCTGCGCCATATAAGACACGGCGCCATAGCTGACCGTCGAGCCGGCCACATGGGTGAAAATGGTCACCGTCGAGTTGGCGCGGCTGAGCAGGCCGACATGGCGCGCGTTGCCGAGCTTACCCAGCAGCAGGTCGGGGATGGCATTGTTCAGCGCCACCATGGAGCTCGACAGCAGCGAACCCAGGCCGAAATGGGTCACACTGCGCCAGTGGTCGAAGGCCGGCAGCCAGGGCATGTTTTTCGGGCGCAAGGGGATCAGGGCCACGGCGCAGGCGGTGATGTTGATCAGATTGGCGTAGGCCAGGCTCATGCTGCCGTGGCCGAGTTTGGCCAGCACGACGCAGCTGATGCAGAAGCTGAGGGTGCCAATCATGTTGACGATCGCCTGCTTCTCGGCAGCGAGTTCGCGCGTCAGCAGGGCGTTGGTGATGGCGCCGAAAGGGATGAGCAGAAAGCCGATCGACAGTACCTGCATCACTGGAACGATCTCCGGCTCGTTGAACCAGCGTCCGATCGCGCCGCTCGACAGGAACATGGCGATGGCGATCAGCCAGGACGAGGTGAACACCACGCCTGTGGCCGAGCGTATCTTGTCGGGCGTGAGTTCTGGCTCGCGCTGCAGGTAGGTCGACACGCCGAAGTCGCGGAACACGTGCGCCAGGTTGACGAACACGACCGTCATCGAGTAGACGCCGATCTCCGCCGGGCTCAGGATGCGAGCCAGCAGGATGCTTACCACGAAACGCATGAGCGTTGCGCCCGATGATGAGAAAAAATTGATTATCAGCGAACGACGCAAA
Source organism: Massilia sp. UBA6681 (assembly GCF_002454935.1). Lineage (NCBI taxonomy): Bacteria > Pseudomonadati > Pseudomonadota > Betaproteobacteria > Burkholderiales > Oxalobacteraceae > Massilia > Massilia sp. UBA6681. The sequence goes on along the minus strand of NZ_DKJX01000098.1, from coordinate 114,400 downwards.
TCTGCCATAACTCTCTACCGCTTCACAGGGCCGTGACGCTGGGCTCCCGGGCTGGCACGCTTCCGATCAGCGTGATGGCGTGACGCGACGTGGCCTCGTACTTGCCGTTAATGAAGCGCATCGAGCCGATGAAGTGGAAAAAGGCGGTGTCGCCGGTCGCGCAATCCGGGGTGCTGTATTTTGGGAATGGCAGGGCCCGGGTACCGGCCGAATTCGCGATCAGGTAGTTCGAAGTCACCTGTTCGGTACCCCAGCGCTTCCAGTCCTCGCCCAGCTTGCCGCCCATCCTGCGAGAATAATCGAGCATCTGTTCGCGCATCGAGGTCGAGCGCGGGAAGCCGGTAAAACCGGAACAGCCGCGGACATACCTGGCATTTGACGGCAGCCCGACATTGACCATCTCGGCTTCGGAGATACTCTGGACGTGCGCGTTGGGGCCCAGCTTCGGCAGTGCATTCACACGCGTCTCAGCCAGCGAGCGGATAGGGGTGTCGGGCATTTCGCCGAGCACGAAGCCATGGCCGGCCCGGATCGCCTCCAGCACTTCCGGGATGGGGCGGACCGTCAGGGTATCGGCGTCGAGCTGTACCACATAGTTTTCGGGAGAGAAGTTCGCGATGGCGAACAGACGCTCCCAGGTGCCGCCGCGCGGAATGTCGGGATGCGTGAATTCGTCGGCATCGCGCAGTTCGATGTGCGCTACGTGCTGCTTCAGCGTTGCGCGGTCGGCAGCTGTCATTGACTGGTCGCACACGACGACGATGCGTTCCGGATTAAGGAAGTGGGTGAAGGACTTCACCGCGACCAGGTAAGAATGCAAGTCACGCTGATGTACCATCGACAGCAGCATGAAGGGCAGCGAACCTGGCTTCAAGGGGGGAGTAGCAAGGATCTGTCGAACGACCTTGTGGTATTTAGCGCGAAAATAGTCCCGCTTGACGCGCTGAATCACCCTGATCAGTAATGACATACTGGCTACCTCCTGTGTCGGTTTCGGCTTGCACTGGGGGACATGCTCGCCATTCAAACTCAATATGAACTTGCTTTTGATTAATTCTTACAAAAGACACATCATTATATGACTTCTTGCCCCGCGCACATTTGAAAAGGAACAACATATATTTCACATAGTTTCCATTGGGAAAGAGCACTTGCTATCCCAGCGGGTGCTGTCATTGGGGGCTAGGACGTCCAAAGAAAAGGGCGCTCAGGAAAACCTGAGCGCCCTCAAGAACCTGCGAAACGCTTACTTACGTGGAATGATCGCGAATTGCGGCGCTGCGTTGTAGTCCGGCTTGACGTTACGGCTCATGAAGATGCTCCACGCCTGTTCGGCGTTCGGAACGCCGGCCCTTGCCGCCATGGCCAGGGCTGGCTGCATGTTCGACGGGTAGCCGAGCGGCGACGACGCATAGCCGCCCATGCGTCCCAGTTCCCAGGTATGGCCGTCGGCGCGCGTCAGCCAGTCCGCCTGCGCCTGGCTGGAGCAGGGCTGGTCGATATAGCGCGTGCCGAGCGGATCGCTAATCCGCTTTCGGTCGTCGTTGGGAATGGTGGTGTCGCTGAAGTTGGCACGGTACAGCTGCTCGAAGCTCGGATACACCGGGGTGCTCATACTGTCTCGGAAACTGAGCCAATACGACGCGCCCTGGATCCAGCAGAAGCCCGGCGCCGTCATGCGGCCGACAGCGTACTTGGCTTTCCACTGCAGGATCGGCAGGGCTTTGGTGAAACCGAGCTCGTTCAGAAAGCCGAAGCTCCACGTGAAATAGTCGTCCTGCCACGGTGCCGAAGCAGTCACGCTGAAGGCTCCCGAGCCGGAGCCGTCATAGGCGCCCAGGTTGTTCGGATTCCCGACGACATAGGTAGCGTGGTAGAAGGCCAGGTTGTTGTCGAGCTGCTGGGTGAAATAGGCTTTCAGCGGATGCAGGTCCGGCGTGATATAGGCAGCATGGCCGAGCGTACGCAGCGACCAGGCCTGGCCGCGCAATTGCTGCCAGCGGACCAGACCCTGGCCATAGCCTGAGTTCCCCGGCGCGGTTTCGAGCGGGTTGCTTGCCGCCCAGAAGTGCAGCTCTTCCAGGAAATAATAGTCACCTGTGACCAGGTAGGGCAGGTAGGCCATGGAAGGCTGATGGGCAGTATCATGCTTGTAGGGCGTCGCGCACAAGGTGCCGTCGTTGTTGGCGCAACGCGGTACCGGCAGCGGACCCTTGTGCGCCAAGTTGCCGTGCGTGCTGAGCTCCTTGTTTGCCGTATTGTCGGTACGCACCGGGTAGCCGGTCTTCTCGTCGCGCAGGTGCATCGACCAGGAGCCAGAGCCTTCCGCCACCGCCAGCATGACGTCTTTGGCGCGCTTGTCCTGCGACAGCAGATACATCACCGAAAAGCTCGGCAGCGGTCCAATGTCGTTCCGGCCGCCTGTCGTGGGCATATAGGCGGTCAGCGGGCCGATCTTCATCGGGCCCACGTTGGTGTCATTCAGCTGGGTGGCGAAGCGGGCCAGTTCCTTTTCGGATGGAATGAGCGATTGGTCGTAGTTCGATACGGCTTGGCTCGCGATCAGGTAGGCGGTGTTGTGCTGGAGGTGGATCGCAGGCGTGCTCGCCGCATCCCACCACGCCGACTGGCGCCAGCGCGAATGGTGGTAATGCGTCAGCCCGGTCTTGGCGTACACCGTCCGGCCGCCGACATCGATCTTAGCGTCATACGTCAGGTTGCGCGCGCCGGCGGTGAAGGTCTTGTCGTTTTCGACGCTGACCGACACCAGGGCCTTCCTGGACAGCGTGTAATACCAGCGTACGTCGAAACGAGCAGTCAGCAGCGGATGGGCGACACCGGCTGCATTCTTCAGCGGCACCGCCATGATCCATTCGTTGGCGACGGTACCCGACAGCCAGGCGACTGGATTCGCAGCGGCCATCGCATCGGCCAGCGAGGCGGTGTACTCGACATTGTCCACAGTAATGCTGATCTTGCTGTCCAGGCCAGCCGATGCAAGCTGCTGCAGGCTGACATTGCTGGCTTCGGAAGCATTCGATTTCACCAGGGTCAGTGTCTGGGTCTGGCCGGTCGCCAGCGAGGGCAGCACACCCGACACGATCACGTGTCGCACCGAGCCGTCGGCGTGGCTCGCCTTGATATCGGCCTGCAGACGGATGACGGTGCCGTCTGCCAGCTTGGCGGCCAGGCCATCGGTACGTGCCATTTCTCCAACGGCGATCACCTGACCGAAAGTGAAGGGGACATTGGACTGGGCCGCAGCAGTATTCTGAATGCGGATGTCGGTGATCGGCGCCCCGACGACGATCGCGGTGGAAGCGCCGGTGGTGACCGGGGTGCCAATCACCGGCGTGATCGGCGCCGGCGTATAACCGGTAGTAACGGTAGCTAGCGAAATCTTGCTTTCTGTGGAAGCGCCTTCCATGTTCTCACCGCCACCACAGGCAGCCAATAAGGCCATTGGCAATAATGCGAACATGATGTGAATACGATAGAAACGAAGCGGCTTGCAATTATGCTTGTTCGCGTTAGCCAGCGTCGGACAAATGGTATTGGAATGCATGATGTGGGAAAAGTGTCCGTCAAAAAAAATTTCCTTGGAGAACTTTACTTTACCCTGATTAATATTCCCTGTGTTCAATAATTAGGCAATTTCCTCAAGAAAACAACAGTAAGTATTCGATCTGCTATGCAATCGCAAAGAAAGCTTCAATATGATTGAGTGTTACATTAAAAACCAGAATGTTTTAAAAGTGGTTTAAATTCAGGTACTTAGATTTATCCATTGGGCGGGTGGCTGCTGGTGGTCGAATAAAAATAAGAGAAAGAATAACTTAGTTGAGCATTTTAAAATCTTATCTAATTTATTTTAATTTTGTTTTCTTGAAAATATTATTCAAGAGATCATTATGTTGTCCTGTTGCGACATCTTCACGGCACTGCCTTTTAGTTAATTTTTTTGTTGCATAAACCCACCAATAGTAACAAAATGTAGTAGAATAGAAATATTCGTTCCATTGTTTGCAACTTCGTACACTGCTCAAGGCCCAGACTGTGTTATCTCCCGGCACTCTCGTTTCAATTCCCCAGGACCAGTGCATCGATCCCGCATGTGTCGTCTCTGTCGTGGTGCCGACCCGCGACCGTGCCGAGCTGCTGGGACGCATGCTGGCAACGGTCCGGTCACAGTCGTTTGCGCATTTCGAGGTGATCGTCGTCGACGATGCGTCCAGCGACGCGACGCGCGCCGCCTACGACGTCCTTTGGTCTGCACTGGATGAGCGGTTTCGCCTGATCCGGATCGGCGAGGCCGGGGGCGCCGGCGCAGGTCCGTCGACTACCCGCAATATCGGAATTGCAGCGGCGCGCGGACAGGTCGTCACCTTTTGCGACGATGACGATTTCTGGACCAGCGACGCGCACCTGGCCGCGATGACGGAGGTATTCGACACTGAACCGGATGTCGACCTATACATCGCCAACCAGCGTGCCGTGCGCTGTAACGGGGAGGTCGAGCGCGATGACTGGCTTCCTGCCCTTGTCGGGATGGTGCGCGATCGCACACCGGCTAGCCGCCACGGACACCGGATCGGCGTCAAGGAGCTGGTACGTGCCGGAGGATTCGCGCAGCTGAACATTGTGGCGGTGCGCAAGTCTCTCGCACTGGCGATCGGCGGCTTCTGGAATCGCACCAGCTATGAAGAAGACCGCGACTTCTTCTGGCGTGCGGCAGACGCGTCGCGCGCCATCTTGTTCAATCCTGCATGTGTGGCCCAGCACAATGTGCCCGACCCGACGGCGCGGAACAATTTGTCGCGCAATTTTTCGCAGGCCGAACGCTGGTTGCTGTCCGCCCTGGTCTCCCAGCATATCGCCATGAGCGTCAAGCAGGCCGCTATCCGCGACATGAGCCATCGCTATGAAGGCGACATCCTGCGGCGGCTGTCGCAGTACTGGTCCGAACAGGGAAAGCATGCACTCGGATTGCACTACGCCCGTCGGGCACTGGCCGCCCGCGGCTCCCTGAAATGGGCCTTGTACACTGGGCTGCTGACATGTCGTCAACTGGGACGCGGGAGGATGGCATGAGCGCGACATCCAAGGTATTGGTGATCGGCGACGATACGCGCAGCTTCCTGTCGACGGTGCGCTCGCTTGGCCGCAAGGGCATCGAGGTCCACGTGGCGCCTTTCGATTTCCGCGCGCCGGCATTGAGTTCGCGCTACATCCGCGCGACGCATTTCTTGCCTTACTACCTCGACGGTGGCGAGGAGTGGCTCGATGCGATCACGACCTTGATACGCATACACGATTTCTCCCTTGTGATCCCATGCGACGAACGCGGCCTGCTACCGCTGTGCCTGCACCGCGATGTGCTGGCCAAGCTAGCGGCACTGGCGATCCCCTCGCCGGAAGCGCTCGACATCTTCTTCGACAAGACCAGGACCCGTGCGCTGGCGCTGTCGCAGGACGTGCCCGTCGCGCCGGGAAGGATGCTGTCCGCACAGGATACGGTCGACAGCATCGTCGCCGAAACCGGTTTTCCCGTGGTCCTCAAGGAGCCGATGTCCTATGCGCTCCCCGAGTTATACGTTCGCACGAGTACCAGGATCGTCGGTACGCGGAAGGAGCTTGCCGCATGGCTGGCAAAACACGACAAGACCAAGCCTGTCCTGCTCGAGCAGATGTTTCCGGGCTTCGGACTCGGCGTCTCGGTGCTGTGCGATCAGGGCAGGGTGCTGCAGGCGTTCGAGCACCATCGTGCCCATGAACTGAACGGCAGCAGCTACTACCGCAAGAGTGCACCGCTCGACCCGGAACGTCTCGCTGCAGTCGAGCGCATGGTGCAGGCCACTGCCTATACCGGACTGGCGATGTTTGAGTTCAAGCTCGACCCGGCCAGCGGCAAGTGGATCCTGATCGAAGTCAACGCGCGCCCCTGGGGCTCGCTGCCCCTGCCGGTGTCGGTCGGTATCGATTTCCCCTACCGTCTGTATCGCCTGCTGGCGCGACAAGACGCGACCGCTCCGGTAGCGTATCCGGCTGGCCGTTATTGCCGCAACCTGATGCAGGACTTCTGGCAGGCGCGTGCCGGGGCCAAGCGGCTGTTGCGCCAACCGCACAGGTTCGTCGCGCACTGTGCCGCCTGGGCCTGGAGTTTCCATCGCGTGCTGATCGGCCGCGAGCATCACGATACCCTGGTGCGCGACGACATGCGACCAGGCCTGCGAGAATTGCAGGCACTGTTTGGCCTGCGCTCGGGCGCATTGTCGGGCAGCGGAGTCTCTTCCGGACAGCTGCCGCTGAAGGAGTACCTTTCCCAGCTGGCAGCGGAGTCGGGCCGGGTTGTCGAGGTGCTGTTCGTTTGCCAGGGCAACATCAACCGCAGCAGCTATGCCGAATTAAAAGCAGCGCAGCTGTTCGACCGTGCGCGTTTCCATTTCGCGTCGGCCGGCATGCTGCCGCGTAACCGGCGCGCCTCGCCGGCGCTGGCTATTGCGGTTGCGGGACGTCATGGCGTCGACATGTCGGCCCATCGCTCGCGTCATGCCACTGCGGAACTGATGAAGGCGGCAGACGTCGTAATCGTCTTCGACGATATCAACCAAGACAGCATCAGGGCGCGGTATCCGAATTTCGACAAGCCCGTATACTTGTTGGGCAGTGCAGGTCCGGATACCAATCCCTTGATCCCTGATCCCGAAGGCAGGGATGAAGCGACGTTCCGCTCGACCTACCAGCGTATCGATGCCTGCCTGGCGAAGCTGGTGGAGGAAACACCGGTGTTCACCGAGTTTACACAGGATCAGATGTCATGCTGAAAAAAGACAATCGCTTCGAGGCGCGCTTGAGGCCCGGAGAACGTCCGGTGCTGATCGTGGTCGTGGACACCGAAGAGGAATTTTCCTGGGAAAGGCCATTTGACCGGGCAAATGTCGACACCACATCGATTGCCGACCAGCCGCTGATGCACGAGCGCGTCTTTGACCGCTTCGGCATCGTTCCGATGTACATGTGCGACTGGCCGGTCGCGACGACAGCGTCGTCGGTAGCAACCTTGCGCGGCCTTATGGAAGAGGGACGCTGCGAAATCGGTACGCACCTGCATCCCTGGGTATCTCCGCCCCACGTGGAACAGGTATCCGCTTTCAATTCCTACGCGGGCAACCTGCCGCGCGAGGTGGAATACGAGAAGCTGCGCCGCCTGACCAACGCCATCGCCGATTTTTCGGGCGCGCCCCACGTGCTTTCAAGGCAGGCCGCTATGGACTCGGCCAACATACCGCCGAATCGATCGCATCGCTCGGTTACAGCATCGATGCCAGCGTGGTCCCATACACGTCGTTCACCCATGACGGCGGCCCCGATTTCCGGGGCTATGACGAACATCCTTTCTGGTTCCAGGCCGACGGACGCGAGCTGCTCGAAGTGCCGGTGACGACCGGCTACGCCGGCTGGTTGCGCGCAGCGGGGCCGCAACTGTATGGCCTGACCCAGCACCCGCTGGCCCGCAGTGCCCGCGCTGGCGGCATCCTGGCGCGTTCCCGGGCACTCGAGCGTATCCGCCTCAGCCCCGAAACGGCCAGCAGCGCCGAAATGCGGCGCCTGGCCGCCACCTTGCTGCGCGGCGGCTGTGAAGTGTTTTCGCTGACTTACCACAGCCCATCGATGGCAGTCGGCCATACACCTTATGTGCGCAGCAAGGCCGAGCTGGAGCGCTTCATCGCCACCGTGTACGATTTCTGCTCCTGGTTCCGGGATGAACTGGGTGGCCAGTTCGCAAGCATGTCGCAGCTGCGGGATATGATCGCTGCGACCCGGCCCGCATTGCAGGAAGACCTCGACATCCCCGCATTGAAGCAGATGCTGGGATAAGCGTAATCGCCGGTCGGCAGGCGCTGCAGCTATCCGGCCTCGCGGGCCACATCCGGTCGCCGTCGCTGCGCCGCCAGCGCGTGCAGGCGCGCCAGCCCGGGCCAGCGGTAGCTGTTCAGGTGGTACATGGTGCGCACCTCGTCGGTCCAGCGCAGGTGCCATTCCATCACCCGTCCATAGAATTCGATGCGCTCGAAGCGGCCGTCCTCGAAGATGTCGCGGCAGGCTTCCTCGCGCATCAGGAGCGCCGGCGACAGCGTGCCGCCGAGGCTTTCGTCGTAGGCGGTCTTGAGCACCACCACGCAGCCGCCACCTTCGATGCACAGATCCATCGCCGCCAGCCGTTCGCCGATCCAGTAGCGGTACACGCGCGCCGCGCCGCGCCGCGCAAAAGCTTCGAGCATGGCCCGGTAGAAGCGCCCCTGGCGGTCGTCCGCATGTACCGCGCTGCCCGCCGCGGCTTTCCAGCCGCTGGTTTCCAGCATGCCGTAGTCGGTCACCGCGGCGGCCATCTCCTCTGGCGTGCGGCTCACCTGCAGCCGGGTGGCGAAGCCTTCCTGCTGCAGGCGCTTGCGCTGCTTCTTGAGGTTGCTGCGCAGGTTCTTGCCGCGCGCGTTCCAGTAGGCCTCGAAGCTGGATGCCAGGCTAATACGGGCGGTGTCGATGTAGTCGAGGGTGCGCGCGCGGGCGCTGTCGCCAGGGCGCGGCAGCAGCATCGGATCGCACTGCGTGATGCCGAGCACCACGGCGGCGCCGGGCAGGGCGCGCAGCAGTCCCGGAACCAGGCTTTCGGGCGAGCCGCTGCCGCGCTGCAGCCAGAAGCCAACCGGGGCCTGCGACGGCTGGAAGGTGCTCCAGCGGCCGAAGCCGGACGGCGCCACCACCGTCATCGCGCAAGTCCGGCCGGCCTCCTCGTACCAGGCCAGCAGTTCGTCGCCCTGGCCGAGGGTGCCTAGTGCGGCCGCCAGGAAGTCGGCCGCGAGCAGCGGCGAGCCGCCGCATTTGGCATGCAGCGCCTGCCAGCGCGGGAGGTGGGCAGCGAGCGTGGCTGCCGGAACGACGGTCCAGCTCATGCCGCCAGTGCCGCCGTAGCGCCGAAGGCGCGCCGGATGGTAGCGCGCATCCAGTCGAGTTCGGACGGACGCAGCTCCTGGTGGCAGGGGAAGCCGATCAGGTGGCGTCCCAGCGCCACGCTGTTGGCGCAGACGCTGGCGTCGACCCCGGGCCACAGCGTGGACCCGAAGCGCACCATCGGCACGCCGGCCTCATGCAGGGTCGCGAACACCGCATCGGCCTGGTCCACCAGCAGCGGGAACACCCAGGGACAGGCGCCCTGGGGCAGCGCCGGGAACAGCGGCCGGCAGCCTGCTACTCCGTCGAGCGACTGCTGGAGCAGCAGATAGTGGCGACGGCGCAGCGCGACGATGCGCGCGCGCGAGGCGAAGCACATGGTCAGCCGCGAAAACAACGAGGAGCGCTTCTCGAGCCAGCGCGCGTCGAAGTTGAAACTGCTGTCCGAGGAATCCGGTGCCAGCGCCGGGGCGGCCGCACCGGCGGGGCGGCGCGACTTGAGCGCGTTCCACAGCGCGCCCTTGAGGCGCAACGGCAGCGACAGCGCCAGGCTCAGGGGCTTCAGGCGCCCATGGGCGAAGGCCGTTTCGAGCGCGGCCAGCGCGGCCTTGGCTTCGAAGCCAGGGCCGGCCGAGCGCAGGTGCAGCGCCAGCCGGTGGCGCCGCGATACCAGGCAGCCGCCTTCATAGATCGGGTAGAACTTCATGCTGCTGCCGATCGCATAGTCGCCGGTGGCACCGACCGGCGTGCCGGCGTGATGGCCGAAGAAGGCGTGCGCGCAATCCTCGAGCAGCTTGACGCCGTGCGAATCGCACAGGGCGCGCAGGGGGCCGAGGTCTTGCGGAAAACCGAAGAAGTGAGTCGCCATGACCGCCTTCACGCCGGCGTCGAGCTTGGCGGCGATGTCCTCGAGGTCGATCGTGCTGTCTGGGCGGACCCGGTAGAACACGACGGAGGCGCCGCACCAGTGCACCGGCGGGATCATCGACGGGCTGTGGTAGGCCGGGACCAGCACCCGGTCGCCCGGACCCACGTCCATCTCGCGCAGGGCGAGGCCGATCGCGATGCGGCCGCTGGTCACCATGCGTACCTGGCCAGCATCGAGCAGGCTGGGCAGATCATCGCCGCCGTGCCCGCGGAAGGAGGCCAGCGACAGGACCGGAACGGAAGGCAGGGCGCGGCGCAAGGCCGGAGGGGCATCTCTTGTTGACATGCATTAAATATAACATGGCGGCCCTTCCGTCACGCGCAGGCGCGCGTGCCCGGCCGTCGCGACTTGCCCGGCGTGAACTGGTAAGATGGCGCCTGCCCGCAGCGTCCAGCCAGGGACGCCGGCATCGGGCCGGCTCCCGCTGCGTGCCCAAGGATACAAGGCATTGATGAGTTATCTGATCCACGACACAATTTTCGACACGGCGCGGCGCGCCCCCGAGGCCTTGGCCCTGGCTTACGGCACCCGGCGCTGTAGCTATGCGGAGCTGGCCGGCCTGGTGGCGTCGGTCGCGGTGCTGTTGCGCGAGCAGGGACTGGCTTCCGGCACACGTGTGGCCGTCTATATGGAAAAGCGTATCGAGAACGTGGCCGCGATGTTCGGCGCCGCCGCCGCCGGCTGCGTGTTCGTCCCCGTCAATCCGCTGCTCAAGCCGGAGCAGGTGGCCTACATCCTGGCCGACTGCAATGTGCGCCTGCTGGCCACTACAGCGGGCCGCTACGCGGCGCTCGCGCCCGCGCTGGCGGCCTGTCCTGACCTGCGGACCGTGCTGCTGGCCGATAGCGGCGTGGCCCCGGCGTCCGGAGCCGCGCTGCGCATGCTGGACTGGAGCGCGGTTACGGCCTGTGCCGGCGCCGGAGCCGGCGCTGGAAATACGGCGGCGGCGCGCCGCATCGACACCGACATGGCGGCGATCCTGTATACCTCCGGCAGCACTGGCGCGCCCAAGGGCGTGGTACTGTCGCACCGTAACTTGGTCGCCGGCGCCGCCAGCGTCGCCAGCTACCTGGACCTGCGCGCGAGTGACCGCATCCTGTCCGTGCTGCCGCTCAGCTTCGATTACGGCCTGAGCCAGCTCACCACGGCCTTCCGCTGCGGCGCCAGCGTTGTGCTGATGAACTACCTGTTCCCGAAGGATATCGTGGCCATGGTCGCGAGCGAGGGCATCACCGGGCTGGCGGCGGTGCCGCCACTGTGGAACGCGCTGGCGCGCCTGGACTGGCCAACCGACTGCACGCTGCGCTTCATCACCAATTCGGGCGGCGCGATGCCTCTAGTGACAGTCGAGGCCTTGCGGGCGCGGCTGCCGCGCACCGAGGTGTTCCTGATGTACGGTCTGACCGAGGCCTTCCGCTCGACCTACCTGCCGCCCGCCGAGCTGGCGCGCCGCCCTGGTTCAATGGGGAAGGCGATCCCGAATGCCGAAGTGCTGGTCGTGCGTCCGGACGGCAGCCTGTGTGACGACGACGAGCCGGGCGAACTGGTGCACCGCGGCGCGCTGGTGGCGATGGGCTACTGGAACGACCCGGCGCGCACCGCGCAGCGCTTCCGCCCGGCTCCGGGTCAGGAAGCGGGCCTGCCGCTGCCGGAACTGGCGGTGTGGTCGGGCGACACCGTGCGCCGCGACAGCGAAGGCTACCTGTATTTCATAGGCCGCAGCGACGAGATGATCAAGGTATCCGGCTACCGTATCAGCCCGACCGAGATCGAAAGCGTGGTGCAGGCCACCGGCCTGGTGCTGGAGACGGCCGTGTTCGGCCTCGACGACGGGCAACTGGGGCAGGCGATTGCGCTGGTCGCGCACGTAGCCGATCCGGCGTCGTTCAATGCCGCGGCCTTGCTGGCCGAATGCCGGCGCCGCCTGCCCGCCTACATGGTGCCGGCCCATGTTGCGCTGCGCGGCGAGGGCCTGCCGCGCAATCCGAACGGCAAGATCGACCGCAATCTGTTGCGCCATCACCTGCAAACCGAACGACAAGCAAGAACATGACCGGCACCAAACCACGCCACGCCCCCCAGATCCATTTTCCCGTCGTCGACGGCGAGCTCCAGGTCGGTGGCATTGCGCTGACCCGGCTGGCCCAGCGGGTCGGACGCACTCCCTTCTTCGCCTACGACCGCGCGCTGTGCACGGAGCGCGTGCGCGCGCTGCATGCCCACCTGCCTGAAGCGGTGGCGCTGCACTATTCGATCAAGGCCAATCCGATGCCGGCGCTGGTCCAGCACATGGCCGGGCTGGTCGATGGGCTCGACGTAGCTTCCTCGAACGAACTCCGGACCGCGCTCGACGCCGGCATGGACCCAGCCCGCATCAGTTTTGCCGGGCCAGCCAAGACCGAGGCCGAACTGGCGCAGGGCATTGCGGCCGGGGTCTGCCTGAACCTGGAATCGGAACGCGAGCTGGCCTGCGTGGCGCGCATGGGCGACAGCCTGGGGATCACGCCGCGCGTGGCGCTGCGCATCAATCCGGACTTCGAATTGAAATCCTCGGGCATGAAGATGGGTGGCGGCGCCAAGCCTTTCGGCATCGACGCCGAGCAGGCGCCCGCCGTGCTGCGCCAGGTGGCCGCGCTGGGCCTGGACTTCCAGGGCTTCCACATCTTCAGCGGCTCGCAGAGCCTGCGCCTGGATGCCATCATCGAGGCGCAATCGCAGAGCCTCGAGCTGGCGCTGCGGCTCGCGAGCGAGACGCCGCTCGCGGTGCGCCAGCTGAACATCGGCAGCGGTTTTGGCATCCCGTATTTCCCGGGCGAGGTACGGCTCGACATCGCGCCGGTCGGCGCTCACCTCGCGGAATGGGTGCCGCGTCTGCAATCAGCCCTGCCGCAAGCGCGGCTGGCGCTGGAACTGGGGCGCTACCTGGTCGGCGAATGCGGGATCTATGTGGCGCGCGTGCTGGACCGCAAGGTCTCGCGCGGGGAGGTATTCCTAGTGACCGACGGCGGCATGCACCACCATTTGGCCGCTTCCGGCAATCTGGGCCAGGTCATCCGCAAGAACTACCCGGTGGCCGTGGGCAACCGAATGACGCCGGAGCACACTGGCCCGGCCTCGGTGACGGGGCCGCTGTGCACCCCGCTCGACATCCTGGCTGACCGACTCGACCTGGCCCATGCCGAAACCGGCGACTTGATCGTCGTGTTCCAGTCCGGTGCTTACGGCCCCAGCGCCAGCCCGGTAAACTTCCTGGGCCATCCGGCGGCGCTGGAAGTGCTGGTGTAGGAGCGCCGGCGCAAGCCTTTTCTGCCGCGCGCCGGGCACGACCCTTCTCAGCTGTTCGCGAACATGATCGCAAGACGTGACCGGGTAACGAAGAACAGTTTGTGCACCTCATCCAGCAGGGCATGCCGCGTCAAGCGCAAGAGCACGTACCAGCTCAGGGCGAGCACCGGAAATGCTGCAAGCAGCTCCAGCGCAGGGATGACGGACTCGTACACCAGCATGTCGAAGCCGATGCCGACCGCTGTCGTCCCGGCCGTGACGATGACGCTCGGCAGGACGGCCTTGAGCGTCATGCCGCTCGTGAAATTGAAATAACGCATTTGCTGGGAAAAATTGACGGGAACGGTCACGGCGGTTGCGAGGCATAGGATCCAGGCGAAACCAAGCAAGCTGCCGTCGAATAGCATGACAACGGCAACGATACGGGCGACCAGCGTTACCCCGAGAGGCCAAGCGCTTAGGTAGGGGCGCCCGATGGCGTTCAGTGCCGCCGGAATATAATGGAACATCATCCCGATCGCCGCAGCGATCGCAAGCGGCAAGATCGACGGCACCGAGGAAAGCCAGTCAGGACCGTATAGTGTCGCGACAATCTGTTCGCCGAATACGACGGTAAGCGCCAGTGCCGGCCAGCCGATCCCGGTCAGCAATGCAGTTGCGCGGGACAGCACGGGTACGAGCGATTCTCCACGGTGGAAAATCTGCGCCATGTAGGGGATTGCACCGTAAGTGACTGCCGATCCCGCCACATAGCTGAAAATCGATACAGTGGAGTTCGACCGGCTGAGCAGACCAACATCTCTTGCACCACTTAACTTACCGAGAAGTACATCCGGTATAGCATTATTGATAGCAACCACAGAGCTCGTGACCAGTGAACCCAAGCCGAAATTAGTTACGCTACGCCAGTGTTTAAGACTTAGTGTCCAAGGCGCATTTTTTGGTCGAAGAGGCATATACGCCAGTCCGCTGACAATTACACTAATGAGATTGGCATAGGCAAGACTCAAACTTCCGTAGTCGAGTTTGGCAAGCACCAGACAGCTGCCACAATAGAAAATTGTGCCAATTGCGGTGACATAAGCTTCTTTCTCGGCCTGGAACTCCCTTACCAAAAGCGCATGGGTAATGCTGCCGAAAGGGACGAACAAAAACCCGACGGCCAGTACTTCTAGAACGGGAACAATCAAGGGTTCCTTGAACCATGCCCCGATCAGGCCGCTAGAAAAGAATATTGTGATGCCGATCAGCCAGGACATGGCAAACATCACACCGGCGGCCGAGCGTATCTTGTCCGGAGTGAGATCGGCTTCGCGCTGCAGATAACTGGAAACGCCAAAATCGCGAAAAACGTGTGCGAGATTTACAAAAAGCACCGTCATCGAGAAAACGCCGATCTCATCGGGACTGAGAATGCGCGCCAGTATGACACTGACGATAAATTTCAACAGCGTTGCGCCGGAATTGGAAAAGAAATTGATGACAAGGGCTTTACGCAGGTTTGGCATATACATTCATCTCAAAAGCTGATGCAGCAGGTATTCATCGTCCTTGCCTGTCTTGTCAAGTTGCCGATTTTCGTTTTCGGCGAAATGTTGAGATGGTAGCATCTTCGCACCTACATTCCGACTAGAATACTTGTGGGTCAAAGGTTTTTAACGTGCCCCGCGCGCGCGGCACGGAGACCTTTTCCTACGACGTTGGATCGAAGCAACATAAGGGCAGGAAATTGCAAATTGTTTAATTTTATGATATAGAATTCTATCGATTAGTCTTAACGCCTCCCGCGGCGTGACGGCACCACAAGCAATGTGCTTCGCTTCGGGCTGTTGTCCGGTGCTGAATGCCCTTAAAACTTTGAGCAGTTCGAGGACACTTTGATCTCACCCCACAATTCCTCCACCTCTATCCTCATGTGTGGAAACGCAGCTTATTTCCAGCATATTGCCGCTTGTCTTATTTCCTTGGTGGAAAACAATCCAGAGATCGTGTTTTCTGTAGTTGTGGTCGCGACGGACTGGGATGAATCTAGTAATCGGAAACTTCTCCAAAGTTTTAAGAACTACGACAACATCGAAATAAATATTAAATTGCTGAATCCGGCACCTCTTGAAAAGTTGCCACAGATTAAAGCTTGGCCAAAAGAAATCTATGCCCGTTTTTGGATAGAGGATTATTTTCCTGCTGATGTCGAGCGCGTCATCTATCTCGACGGAGACATGGTCATTCGTGCGTCGGTCAAGCCGCTTATTGAGCTGGATCTGGAAAAGGCAATGCTGGCCGCAGTATGCATTCCAGGGTCGAAATCGCCTTCCCGACTCGGCTACGACCCGAATGATGGGTATTTTAATTCGGGCGTCATGGTGATTAACTTGGCAAAGTGGCGGGCAGAGAAAGCCAGGGATTTGCTGATCAAGACTACCTTCGATCTGGTCGGTAAGCTGAACGATCCGGATCAGGATGCACTTAATTATTGTTTCCGCAAGGAGTACATCCGGCTCGACTACGTCTGGAATGCGATCAGCCCCTTTTTCAAGGAAACGCATTCGCTCGAGCTTCCCGAGCAGGAAATCGCCCGCGTCAGACGCGAAGCCCGCATTATTCATTTCAATGGCCAGGCCAAGCCTTGGAACTATCTAAGTTTTCATCCTCACACAAAATATTATTTGCAATGTGTGGCGAAAACGGAATGGCGCGGCTTCGAGCCTCGTGGTTTCAGCATCAAAAATTTCTTCAAAAAACACATTATCAATACGTTCGGCGAATACAGGGTTGGTCGAGCGATGACCATGTTCCGGCGAGTGCGTTCCGGAAGCCGATAGGCGCGTCCGCCAAGACGTAGTGCATGTCTCGAAGGTGCAGCAGGCGTGGGACATGCAGGCTGCCGACTCAATGCGCTAGATCGGAGCTTTGTTTCGGGAAAGCAGTAGCTTTGCCTTTTGTCCAGCGAGCCGGCAGACGCAGCGGCGGCGTATCGTCTGTTTGCGGAAAGCGAATCAGTACCTTTTCTAGTGTCACCAGGATAACGACTACGTAGTAGATCAGGTCGTAATATGCCAGTGTCAGGAACGCGCCAGCCGTCAGGTAGCCAACGATGCTGACCTGGCACATGCGCGCGAGTAGCGATGCCCATCCCAGCTCTGGTTTGTCCTTGCAGAAGCGGATTACGCGCGTGCCGGTACGCCATGCGCATGCGAACAGTGCGAGGAACAACACCAGTCCGACATACCCGTGCTCGCCCAGGATCTGGAAATAGATGCTGTGCGCGACAAAGAACACATCAGGATTTGGCGCGTAGTGCTGGAACATGTTTGGTGTGAATACGCCAAAGCCGCCGCCGATCGGGTTTTCGTTAGCGACGTTGATCGCAAATCCCCAGGAATTGATACGGCCTTGTGCGGAAGCGTCCTCCTCATAGCTGTTGATGCTGTGCATTCGGCTAGTCCACTCATCAGGCATCGAGAGGAAGGCCACGGGCGCCAAGACCGCGATCACGATTCCAGTTCTGAATTTCGACGATGATTTCAGCCACAGAAACAGTCCCATGCACACGGCGCCGACGAGCGCGCCGCGCGAATACGAACCAAGGGCACCGATCGCAGTCAGCAGCGCAATGGCGATAGCACCACGCTTGAGCCACTTGGTATTCGCCTGCGAAATCAGGTACACCAGCAACGGAGTGGTGGTGACCAGCGCCAGCGCTAGGGTATTGTTATCGCCAATAAAGCTGCCTGCAGGGCCGAGCATACCTTGGCCGCCACCGCTTCTGATCGTGAACAAACCACTTTTCATGCCCCAAAAACCTAGCGACAGCGCGACCGCCAGCACTAGCCATTTCACGTCCTGCTTGGTGCGGACGACGAAAATCGTGATCCATACCATCAACATGATCTTGAGAACTCGGTCGCCGACGACCAGGGAGTTTTCTCGTTCAAGGGCAAACAGGAAGGTGATGAACATCCATAGGTTGAACAGGAGCAGTACGATGACCGTCGGTGACCAGATGATCTTCTTCTGCTCGCGGTTGGCGAGCAAGCCCAGGAAAGTCGCGACGACGATGATCTGGGCGAACTGGAAGGAGAAGGCTGCACCATAGCTCAGGCGGTGCGGGTTCATCAGGCTCACTACCGCATAGGCGAGCGCGCCTACCATCGGCCGCTTGAGCATGAGGGGAATGCTGGCAAAAAATACCAGGAAGATCAGCGCATCACGCACGGCCCATTAACCCCTGGAACAGATTGGTGACGCGGCGCGCGTTGGCGTGCCAGGTCAGCTGCTGTTCGCCGATCGTGGCGCGCGCGTTGGCGGCCACCCGGCTGCGCAGCGAGACATCCTCGCACAGGCGCTTGACGGCGGCGGCCAGGCCGTCCGGCCTGGCCGGGTCGAACAGCACGGCATTGTCGTCGGCGCGCAGGATTTCCAGGATGTTCGGCTGGTCCGGGCCGACGATCGCCTTGCCCAGGGCAAGGTATTCGAACAGCTTGAGGGGCGACGCGTAGCTGACCACGGCCGGCTGCAGGGCAATGTCGAAGGCGGCCACGTAGCGCGCCACTTCGTCGCGTCCGATGATGCCGGTGAACTTGACGCGGTGCTCGATGCCGAGGTCGCGCGCCTGCTGCTCGAGCTCGGCGCGCACCGGGCCGTCGCCCACCACCAGCAGGTGGCGGCGCGATTCCGGCGGATCCTGGGCGATCAGCGCGATCACCTTGTCCAGGCCGTGCCAGTCGCGCACGAAGCCGGTGAAGCCGAGCACCAGGTAGTCTTCCAGGCCGAGCGCGCGCTTGGCGGTCTGCACGTCCGGGGCGCTGTCGAAGCGTTCCGGGTTGATGCCGTTCGGGATCACCACGATGCGCTTGGGATCGACGCCGTAGGAAGCCACGATGTCACCCAGCACCTGGGTGACCGGCAGCACGACATCGGCATTGCGCCAGCAATAGGATTGCGACCAGCGGGCCAGGCGGGTCAGGGCCAGGCCGTCATAGCGCGCCCGCTCCTCGAGGATCGGGGCATTCACTTCGAGCAGCATGGGCAGCTTGAACTTGCGCGCGGCCCAGATGCCGGCCGGCAGGAACAGGTTGTAGCGCTCGTAGATGCAATCCGGCTTGTGCTCGCGGATCGCCTTCACCAGGCGGCGGTAGGCCACCAGCGAATAGGCGAATTCCATCAGTTCGTAGAAGGTCTTCGGCATGTAGCGCTTGAGCAGCGCCACCGGGCCGGCGTCCGAACCGAAGGATTCGGTCTCGGCGCTGGGCGGGGCGGCGATGATCACTTCATGACCCTGCGCGCGCAGGGCGCTGATCATTTCTTCGATGTGGACGTACTGGCCGTCCTTGGAGCGGGTGCGGTGGTGATAAAGGATTTTCACGCGGCTTTCCTTGCCATGTCTTGTTTTCTTGCCAGGATGCGCCCGAACAGGTCGATCTGGCCCTGGGTGGTCGGCTCCCAGCCGAAGCCTTCGGCATAGCGCCGGGTGGCGCCATGGTCGGGATAATTGGCGCGCAGCTGGGTCAGGGCCTGCACCAGGCCCTCCGGGGTCCGTTCCGGCATCAGGACGCCGGCTTCGGGCGCCGCCACCACTTCCGGGGTGCCCCACACATTGCTGGCCACCACCGGCGTGCCGCAGGCCATGGCCTCGAGCAGCACGTTGGCCCAGCCTTCGCGGCTGGAGGACAGCACCATCGCGTCGGCGGCATTGTAATAAGTCTTCAGTTCGGTCTGGGCCACCGGACCCAGCAGGGTCACGCGGTCGGCCACGCCGAGTTCCTGCGCCAGGGTTTCGAGGTTCTTCTTTTCCGGACCGGTGCCGGCGATCAGGAGCTCGACGTCGGGCAGGGCGGGCAGGGCCCGGATGGTCAGGTCGTGCGCCTTGCGCGGGTCGAGCAGGCCGACCGAGAGCAGGGTGAAGCGGGTCAGGCCCAGCTGCGCGCGGGCGGCGGCCCGGTCCATCGGCTGGAAACGCTCCAGGTCGACCCCGTTGCGCAGCGGCGTGATGCGGTCGGCCGTGACACCCAGCCCCACCATCTCGTCCTTCAGGGCCTGGCACACCGTGATGATGCCGTCGGCCTGGCTGGCTGCTTCCAGGATCATCTTGCGCGGGCGTGCGAAATGGGGAATGAGATTGATGTCGGTGCCGCGCGCAGTGATCACGACCGGCTTGCGGAAATACTTGCCGAGCATGACCGCGGCCACGCCGTCGGGATAGAAATAGTGGGCATCGATGGCATCGAAGTCGTAGCCCTCGTCCAGGATGCGGCCGATTTCCCGCTTGGCTGCATGGGCCAGGAAATAAGGCGTGACATTCATGCCGACCCGCGGCAGCACCACGTAGCGGGGGTGCGTCACCGACAAGCCATGACGTACTTCCGTCCGAGGCACCCGGGCCAGCTTGGCGTAATGGCCGAAGCGTGGATTGTCCGAGGGGAACCATGGGACCGGCGCGACGACGCGCGATTCGACTTTTCCACTAGCAACGAGATAACGCAGCCGGGTCTCGACGAAGATCCCATGGCTGGGCTGCTCCGTATTCGGGTACAGGGTGCTAAAGGTAAGTAGCTTCATCTTGGGTCGCTTGGGAGGGCGTCCGGAACCGCTGAGTTGACAACGATACTACGGGGGGGCCGCTGGAAAATGTGAGTGTTGTGGAAACGAGCATTTTTTTGCCGGGGGCAGCACGGTTGAATCACAACCCATAAAAATTTGACAACCATGATACTATAATTCAAGTTCTGTTAAGCATTGTTACGCGGCAATCGTGCTCGCCCTCAGGCACACAGGAAGCCTTGCAGGGACTGGCTCCGCGCCCCGTTCAACACGCGCTTTTCACGCTTTCATGCTTATCACCTGCTTATCCATCACCCGCTTACTGAGATAACACTATGAAGATCACGATCATTGGAACCGGCTACGTGGGCCTGGTCTCCGGCGCCTGCTTCGCCGATGTCGGCAACACCGTTCTTTGCCTGGATGTCAACGAACAGAAGATTGCCTCCCTTAAAAATGGTGTGATCCCGATCCATGAACCGGGCCTGGACAGCATGGTTGAACGCAACGCCGCGGCTGGCCGCCTGCTGTTCTCGACCAGCTACGACGAAGCGGTGCAGCACGCCGAGGTCGTGTTCCTGGCGGTGGGCACCCCGCCGGACGAAGACGGCAGCGCCGACCTGACCCACATCCTGGCCGCCGCGCGCAGCATTGGCCAGCGCATCGAGAAGCCGATCGTGGTGGTGGACAAGTCGACCGTGCCGGTCGGTACCGCCGACAAGGTGCGCGCCGCCATCCAGGGCGAAATCGACAAGCGTGGTTCCACGGTGTCCTTCACCGTGGTCAGCAACCCGGAATTCCTGAAGGAAGGTGCGGCGATCGAGGACTTCATGCGCCCCGACCGCATCGTGGTGGGCAGCGACGACGCCGATGCGACCAAGCTGATGCGCCAGCTGTACGCGCCCTTCAGCCGCAACCATGAAAAACTGGTCGAGATGGACATCCGCAGCGCCGAACTGACCAAGTACGCCGCCAACGCCATGCTGGCCACCCGCATCAGCTTCATGAACGAGCTGGCCAACCTGGCCGAGCGGCTGGGCGCGGACATCGAAGCGGTGCGGCACGGCATGGGCCTGGACCCGCGCATCGGCTCCCAGTTCCTGTACGCCGGCATGGGCTACGGCGGTTCCTGCTTCCCGAAGGACGTCAAGGCCCTGGTCAAGACCGGCGCCGAACACGACCAGGTCCTGCACCTGCTGGAAGCCACCGAGCGCGTCAACGAAGCCCAGAAGAACGTCCTGTTCAAGAAACTGGTCCGCTTCTTCGGCGGCGCCGATAACCTGCGCGGCAAGACCATCGCGCTGTGGGGCCTGTCGTTCAAGCCGAACACCGACGACATGCGCGAAGCACCGAGCCTGGTCCTGATCCGCGAACTGTTCGCGCTGGGTTGCCGCGTGCGCGCCTACGACCCGGTGGCAAGCAAGGAAGCGCTGCACATCCTGCAGCGCGAGCACGGCGCCTCGCGCGTGGAGGAACTCCTGACCATCACCAGCTCGGCGGTAGCGGCATGCGACAACGCCGATGCGCTGGTGCTGGTCACCGAATGGAAGGAATTCCGCGCGCCGGACTTCCGCTCGCTGGCCCAGACCCTGCGCGCCAAGGCGATCTTCGACGGCCGCAACATCTACGATCCGGCCGAAGTGGCCGCTGCCGGCCTGGCCTATGAAGGGATTGGGCGCGTCAGCCGGAAGGCGGTGCAATGATCGGTGGGACGCATCGCGTCCTGGTGACGGGCGCGGCCGGCTTCGTCGGCAGCCACGTCGCCGCGCGCCTGGCGGCCATGGGCCACCAGGTGGTCGGCTGCGACAATTTCAACGACTACTACACGCCGCGCCTGAAGCACGACCGGGTCGCCGCGCTGCTGGCGCCGGCCGGGGTCGCGTGCGAAACCGTCGAGCTGGCCGATGCGGCGGCAGTGCAGGCGCTGTTCGAGCGCGTGCGCCCGACCCTGGTGGTGCACCTGGCGGCCCAGGCCGGGGTCCGCTACTCGCTGGAGAATCCGGCTGCCTACGTGCAGTCGAACCTGGTGGGTTTCGGTAATATCCTGGAAGCCTGCCGCCACCACAAGGTGGAGCACCTGCTGTACGCGAGCAGCAGCAGCGTGTACGGCGCCAATGCCAAGGTTCCGTTCAGCGAGGACGACCAGGTCGACGAACCGGTGTCGCTGTATGCGGCCACCAAGAAATCGAACGAGCTGATGGCGCATTCCTACAGCCACCTGTTCGGCCTGCCGGCCACCGGCCTGCGCTTCTTCACGGTCTACGGTCCCTGGGGCCGCCCGGACATGGCCTATTTCAGCTTCACCCAGAAGATGATGAAAGGTGAGCCGATTCCGGTGTTCGCCGAAGGCCTGCTGACGCGCGACTTCACCTACATCGACGACATCGTCGAAGGCGTGGTGCGGCTGCTGTTCAAGCCGACCCCGGCGGAGCAAGGCAAGGCGGCGCATACTGTCTTCAATATCGGCAACCACAATCCGGTGCGGGTGCTGGACTTCATTCGCAGCATCGAGGAAGTCACCGGCATCGAAGCGCGCAAGGAATTCCTGCCGATGCAGGCCGGCGACGTGCCCGCCACGCATGCCTCGATCGACAAGCTCAGGGCCTGGGTCGGTTTCGCGCCGACCACGCCGCTCAAGGATGGCCTGGCGCGCTTCTACGAGTGGTACCGCGACTGGCCGGGACGCCAGTCCTGAAGCTGGCGGCAAGGAAGGAGAATCGAATGCCGGCTGAAATACTGCTGTTCCAGACCACCGATCCGGCCAAGGTGCGGCGCCGCCTGCTGCGTTTCCGCGAGGCTTTCCTGCGCCTGGGGCCCGGCTTCCATTTCGCGCTGCTGTCCTATGTGCCGGACGCGCGCACCGAGGTGCGCAAAGTGGTGCTGGACGGGATCGCGCTCGACCACTATGTGTTCGGGCCGGACGCGATCGACACCCTGGCCTATCCCTACAAGGGTGCGGCGCGGCCGTTCCGCCTGATCCCGGGCAACTGTGACCTGGTGGCCGTGCTGGCCCGCAAGGCGCTGCCGGACTACGCGCAGTACTGGGTGATCGAGGACGACGTCGAGTACTCCGGCGATGCCCACGCGCTGTTCGCCGGACTGGCCGGCCGCGAGGGCGACCTGCTGGCGACCCACCTGGCCAGGGGCTTCGACGAATGGACGTATTCCTCGATGCTGCGCTCTCCCGGCGGCGACGTCACGCCTTCGCAGAGCTGGCTGGTGTTCCTGACCTTCGTCCGCATCAGCGGCCTGGCGCTCGATACCATCGACCGCTATTACCGCGAAGGCTGGAGCGGGCATAGCGAGAACATGTGGGCCACCATCCTCAAGCACGCCGGCATGAGCGTGGTCGACATCGGAGGCAACGGCAAGTACGTGGGCGAGCAGGACCGCGGCCTGCGCTACTACGGCGAAGCCGGGGACCGTTTCGAGAAGAACGGCAGCTTCGGAACCATGAACATCCGGCTGCGCGCGGGACGCCGCAAGGACGTGCTGTGGCACCCGATCAAGCCGCCGGCGGCCTGGCTGCGCCAGACCCGCAAGCGCTGGCTGTCGATCGGCCGCTACTACCTCGACCGGATGGGCTTGGGCGCGCGCTCCGGCGCGCTCGGCAACGACCGCAGCTAGACCCGATGCCCGCCGATGCGGGCATCGCCGTTTTTGGCGGCTGCCTTTTTCAGGACGCCGCGTTCACCCGCAGGAAAGTCTCGAACATCAGCACCTGCCACAGCGCCGCGCTGTGATCATGGGTAGCCGCGATGTGCTGCTCGGCCATCGTGCTCAGGAAGTCCGCGTTGAAGATCCCCGTGTCCAGCAGCTGCGGCGAACGCACCGCGGCGCGCAGCTTGTCGCGCAGCGGTCCGCGCAGCCAGTCCGCGAGCGGGATCGAAAAGCCTTTCTTGGAGCGGTACAGCACGTCGTGCGACAGGAAGGGCTCGAGCGACTTCTTGAAGATGTACTTGCCTTCGCCGCCGCCGAGCTTGATGTCGCCAGGCAGGCCTGACGCCCACTCCACGAAGGTATGGTCGAGCAGCGGTACCCGCACTTCGAGCGAATGGGCCATGCTGGCGCGGTCGACCTTGGTCAGGATGTCGCCCGGCAGCCAGGTCTTGAAGTCGAGGTACTGGATCAGCGCCAGCGGATCGTCGGTCGGCGCGTTCGCAGCATGTTCGCGGAACACCTCGATCGCGCTGTAGCCCTGCAGGCGGCGCTTGAAGCCGTCCGAGAACAGCTCCGCGCGCATGCGGTCCGGCATGCGCGAGACGCCATGGAAGTAGCCCTCGACGGTGTCGCGCGCCAGCGCTTCGAAGGTGGTCTTGGCGCGCAGCACGCGCGGCGCCCAGTCGGCTTTCGGGTACAGGCGTCCCAGGGCGCCGAACACGGGTTTGCGCAGGCCCAGAGGCAACTTGTCGCGCACCCGCTGCTCGGCCATCGCGAAGCGGTAGCGGCGGTAGCCGGCGAAGTTCTCGTCGCCGCCGTCGCCCGACAGCGCCACCGTCACGCGCTGGCGCGCCAGCTGGCAGACCCGGTAGGTCGGGATCGCCGAACTGTCGGCGAAGGGCTCGTCGTACAGGCGCGCCAAGGTGTCGACCAGGCCGTAGTCGTCCTTGTCGACGATCTGCGAGAAGTGGTTGGTGCGGTAGCGCGTGGCGACCTCGTTGGCGTAGACCGATTCGTCGTAGTCCGGGTCGTCGAAGCCGATCGAGCAGGTCTGCACCGCCTTGGTGTCCTGCTGCGCCATCATCGCCACCACCGCGCTCGAGTCGACCCCGCCGGACAGGAAGGCGCCAAGCGGCACTTCGGATTCCATCTGGCTGCCGACGCACTCGCGCAGGCGCTCGATCAGCTCGCGCTCGATGTCTGCCTGCGGGCGCTGCGGCTGCGGCTTGAAGGGCAGGTCCCAGTATTGGCGCGGCTTGATCTGCGTGTCGCCGATGCGCAGGGTGATGCAGTAACCGGGGCTGAGCTTGAAGGCGTTGTGGTAGATCGTGTTCGGCTCGGGCACGTAGCCGTAGGCGAAGTAATCCTCCACCGCGCGCGGGTTCAGCTCGCGCGACAGTTCCGGGAAGGTCATGATCGACTTCAGCTCGGAACCGAACACGAACAGGCCGTTCGGCAGCAGCGAATAGAACATCGGCTTGACGCCGACGTGGTCGCGCGCCATGAACATCAGCTGCTTGTTGCGGTCCCAGAGGGCAAAGGCGAACATGCCGCGCAGGCGCTGCACGCAGTCCTCGCCCCAGGCTTGATACGCCTGCATGATGACTTCGGTGTCCGACTTGGTGCGGAACACGTGGCCTTGGGCCACCAGCTCGTCGCGTAGCGCGCGGTAGTTGTAGATCTCGCCGTTGAACACCAGGGTCATGGTGCCGTCGGCGCTGCGGAAGGGCTGCTGGCCGGTGGCGATGTCGATGATCGACAGGCGGCGGTGGCCCATGCCCAGGCCCGGCTCCAGGTACAGTTCGCCCTCGTCGGGGCCCCGGTGGAACTGGCTTTCGTTCATGCGCCGCAGCGCTTCGCGGTCGATCGGGCGAGCGCCGCGGGTATCCAGGATGCCGACAATTCCGCACATGGTAGGTGTTCCTTAAGTTTCTCTAATCTTTTTCTGGATTGCTTCAGCCAAGCTTAATCAAGCCGGCTGGCGAATCTTCTGCCGACACAGGCGGTCGTACAGCTTGCCGTACTCCGCCAGCATGGCGCGCATGCTGAACGCCGCTTCGACCCGTGCGCGCGCCGCTTCGCCGCGTTGCCTGCGCAAGGCCGGGTCGCGCACGTAGCTCGCTAATGTCCGGGCCAGCGCTTCCGTGTCCTGGACCGGCACCAGGCTGCCCTCGACGCCGTCGGTCACGACCTCGGGAATGCCGCCGACCTTCGATGCCACCACCGGCAGGCCACAGGCCATCGCTTCGAGCATCGAGACCGGCGTGCCTTCGGCCAGCGAGGGCAGGGCGAACAGCGAGAAGCCGTGCAGCAGCGCCGCCACGTCGGCGCGCGCGCCGGGCAGCCAGACCACGTCCTGCAGGCCCAGGCTGGCCACCTGTTCGCGCACGGCGCCCATCAGGGGACCGTCGCCGACGATGCTCAGGCGCAGGCGCTCGCGCAGCGAAGGCTCCAGTTCGCGCAGGCGGGCGAAGGCCTCGATCAGGCCGCGGTGGTTCTTGACGTCCTGGATGCGCGCCACGGTGCCGATCACGATGTCGTCCGGCCCCCATGGCGAGGCCTGGCTGGCGGCAGCGGCGGCGAAGCGCTCGGTATCGACGCCGTTCCGGATGAACAAGGTCTGCTCCGCCGGAATTCCTACCTTCTCGCCAAGCCAGCGGCGCAGGTCTTCCGACACCGGGATGAAGCAGTCGATGAAGGGCGCCAGGCGGCGGCGCAGGAAGTTGTGCTTCGGGTTCAGGCCGTGCGGATCGCTGGCGTCGCGCCCGTGCTCGGCATGGATGCGCACCGGGATGCCGGCCAGCGCGCCGCTGAAGTTGTACTCGAGCGCCGACAGGTTGTAGGTGTGCAGGATGGCCGGACGCAGCCGGCGCATCAGTTTCCAGAACTTCAGGTGGGTGCCGAGCCCCAGGCCGGGCGGCTTGCCCAGCGCGTACAGCTCGACGCCGGGCTGGGTGATGCGCTTGGCGAAATCCGTATAGCGCGTCAGGCACACCACCGCATGCCGGTAGCGTTCCGGCGGCATGCGGTTGATGCAGTCCACCAGCAGGGTTTCCAGCCCGCCGACGTCGAGCGAGTAGGTCAGGTGCACGACCAGCGGGCGCTGCATGCCGGGAGTCTCCAGGTGGACAAGGTCGTTGCGCATGCTGCCTTCCTTTATTTCCCGCGCGCCTGCACGAGGGCGCGGTCCACGGTGCCGAAGTTCTGGCCGAGGAAGGCGCGCAGCGTGGCGCGTGCGCCTTCCGCATCGGTACCCTCGTAGGGCACGGCGATCGCGACCATGGCGCCGTCGTCGCCGCGGAACTGCAGCTTGCCCTGCGCCTGGCGCAGCTTGCCTGCGACATTGCTGGTCGTGTAGCGGCCGTCGACCCACAGAATTTGCCAGACCAGCAGCGGTCCGCCCGGCCCGTTCAGCACGGCTTCGCGCAGCGGCAGCTGGCCGGCGCCGGTTTGCTCGGTGCGCTGGCTGGCGGCGGTCTGGTGGAAGGGGCTCTTTTCACCTGCCAGGCGGTTGACTGAGCTGATCAGGCCTTTCTGCTTGTTCTGGTTGCGGTAGTACAGCACCTGCAGCAGGACCGGACGCCCTTCGGGCGATCGGTAGGCGCGCGCCACGCGCGCGTCCGGCTCCATGTAGTCGACCTGCCAGTCCGGGAATCCCGCCGCCACCGGCCAGGCCAGCTCCGGAACGGACAGCGCCACCGGCCGCGGATCATGGTTGACGCGGTCGTTGAATGCGGCGAAGGCCGGCCAGGCGGCGGCGACCGCCACGACGGCCACCGCAACCAGCACCAGCGACTTTGCCGGGCCAGGTGACATGCTCGGTGCCGCGACCGTGGCGTAGCCGGGCTGCGGCGCAACCGGAACTGCGGGCTTGTCGTCCTCGCGCCAGTAGCTGCCGACCCAGAACATGAGGAACATGATGAGGCCGAAGAACAGCCAGCCGTAGACCAGGTGGTCGACGCCGGTGGCCAGTTCCATGCTGCTGGTATGGCCGATCATCACGATGCCGTAGGCGCGCAGCCAGTTGGCGACGATCGGCACCACGATCGCCATGCCGATGAAGACGGCGCGCCGCAGGTTCGACTGGTAGGTCAGGTAGGCATACAGGCAGCCCAGCGTGATCGAGGAGATCAGGTAGCGGATGCCGCTGCAGGCCTCGACCACCGACCAGCTGCCGGTGGGCAGTTCGAAACGGGTGCCGTTGCGCAGCACCGGGATGCCGGTGGCCTGCACCGCCCACACCGTGAAGTCGGCGGTATGCTGGATCAGGGGGCCGACGAACACCTCGCCGAAGGGCACCGCGAACAGCAGGAACAGCAGCGGGAAGGTGAATTTCGCCGCCAGGCGCGGGCCCAGCAGCGTGAGCGCAGCCAGCGGCATCATCGCCACGAAGGCGTACTGCATCACGACCCCGACGTCGCCCATGCGCCCGGCCAGCCAGGCCGCGCCGGCGCCGGCCATCAGCGCCAGTCCCGGCCACCAGGGACGCGCCGGGATGTGCGCGAACCAGGCGCGCTGGCGCCAGATCAGCCACAGGCTGACCGGCAGGATCACGTAGCCGTGGGCGAAGGTCTCGGAACTGTTCCAGATCCCGACCATCGACGCCGCGGTGCCGTAGAACAGCAGGATCGGGGCCAGCAGGGCGACGGCCAGCGCGACGATGCTGGCGCGCGCCTGCGCGGCCGGGAGCGGGACAGAGCCAGGTGCGGCATGTGCGGCGGCCTGGTCGATGCCAGGCGGAGGTTTCAGGAACATTCGAGTCGCTCCCCGATGCAGGCCAGGTTGCTCGGCCAGCTGTACTTGCGTTCAACCCTGGCGCGTGCGGCCAGGCCCATGTCGTTGCCGTTGCGGGCCAGCAGCTGCGCCACCGCCTCGACGAAACCGGCTGCATCCTGCGCCAGCACCAGTTCGCGGCCCGGCTCGGCCTCGATGCCCTCCAGCGCCTGCGGCGTCACCACCACCGGCGTGGCCATCGCCATCGCCTCGAGCACCTTGTTCTGGATGCCGCGCGCGATGCGCAGCGGCGCCACTGCGGCGCACGCATGCTTGATATACGGGCGCACGTCCGGCACGGTGCCGGTGACCACGATGTTCGGCTGCTTCGCCAGTTCCTGTACCGCTGGCGCCGGACGGGCGCCGACGATATAGAAGCGCAGTTCGGGGAAGCGCGCGCGCAGCAGCGGCATCGCCTCGCTGGCGAACCACTGCACCGCATCCACGTTCGGCCAGTAGTCCATGGCGCCGGTGAACACGATGGCCTGCTCGCCGTCCTTGAAGGGAGAAGGGCCGGCGGCGTCGGGTGAGAAGTAGTCGGTGTCGACGCCGTTGCTGAAGAAGCCGATGCGCGCATCGCTCTCGGGGGCCAGCTGGCGGAACAGGTCCGCTTCCGGCGCCGACACGAACAGCGAGGCATCGTAGTCGCGCGCCACCTGGCGCTCGTAGGACAGCAGCTGGCGCGCCTCGTGGCGGTACAGCCAGCTCATCGGCCAGGATTTCTTGTCGGCGTACTGGCGCCACTTGTCGGAGTCGACGTCGCAGAAGTCGACCACGCGGCGTGCGTTCGGGTACTTGTCGGCGTACTGGGCCATCGCCGACGAGAACACCAGCACCCGCTGGATCCTGTGGGCGGCGACGGTCTGGTCGACCCAGCGCGCCAGGCCGGCGTCGCGGTAGTAGTCGAGCGAGAGCGAGCGCTTCTTGACCAGCGCGCCCAGGCTGCGCACGCGGGCCAGGGTCGGATTGAGGGCCGCGAAGTGGCTGCTTGCGCACATCTTCTCGACGGTCGGCACGTGCTGCCAGTCGTCGGGATCGTCCACGAAAGTCGCCAGGTGCACCTTGTAGTCGCGCGCCAGGTGCTTGAGCAGGTGGTAGGAACGGATCTTGTCGCCCTTGTTGGGCGGGTAGGGGATCCGGTGGATCAGCAGCAGCAGGTCTTCCACGTCTTATCCCAGGTTGCGCACGATATAGGGGCCGAGGAAGTTCGCCACCGGCAGCGGCAGCTTCTTCCACATCTTGATGAACAGCTGGTACTTCGGATTCAGCGGGTTATTGTCCGGCAGCTTGTCCGAGGTATACAGCTTGTATTCGTAGGGCAGCGGCGTGGCGACGAAGCCCCAGTTCTTCTTGAAATCGTAGGCGCCGGTGCCCAGCTTGCTGCGGCCGTAGTCGAAGATGCGGCACCCGCGCGCGGCCGCAGCCTGCATCAGGTTCCAGTACATGAAGTCGTTGCCCGCCACTTCGCGCGCCAGGTCCATGCCGCCGCCGTAGTAGGGCACGACCTCGTCGCGCCAGTAGAAGGACAGCACCGAGGCCACCAGGCGGTCGTCCTCGGTGTAGATGCTGCGCACCTCGCATTCGTCGCCGAAGGTCTGCTGCAGCAGGGCGAAGTATTTTTTCGGGAACACCGGGGTGCCCAGGCGCAGCACGCTGTTGGCATAGGCCTCGAACATGCGGTCGACATTGTCCTCGACCACGCCTTTCAGGCCCAGCTTGATCCCCTTGCGCACCATGGCGCGCTGCTTGCGCGGGATGGCGTTCATGTTGGCCTCGTCGTCGGCGCTGATCTCCTTGCGGAAGGTGACGTACAGCTCCTTGGTGTGCCAGCTGGCGTCGTCCGGGTGGGCGCGGGTCATGCCGCGGTACTCGAGGTGGCCGACGCCCAGCTCGCGCGCCAGCTTGTCGGCGGCGTCGTCGAGCAGCAGGCGGGCGCCATCGTCGATGGCGGCCACGCCGCCATACACGCAGAAGGGCATCGCGCCCAGCGAGTGGCCGAACAGGCGGCTCTTGATTTCGGCCAGCGGCAGCACGCCCTGGATCTGGCCGTCCTGCTGGACGTAGTAGAACCAGGTCTTGATGCCGAAGGACTCTTCGATGACCTTCTGCCAGCCCGACAGGTGGAAGAAGGTCGCGTCCGGGCAGGAGCGTACGAAAGCATCCCAGCGCGCGCGTTCGTGCGGCTGCAGGAGGTGGAGGGTTTGCGGTCCGGTGGCGAGCACCGGGGCGGCGCGCTTGGCCTGTGCCGCTTCAATGATCGAGTTCATGCCGTGCTATGCCTTGTTGGTGTTGTTGTCTTGCGTCGGTGCTGCAGGGGTGGTTATCGTTGGTCGAGGAAGATGCGGTCCATGCGGTCCCAGGCGAAGTCGCGCGCCAGCTGCTCGAGGCGGCCTTCCATGCGCTCGATGTTCACGTAGTGGCGGAAGCGCGACTTGGCGTCCAGCCCTTGCGGGCGCGGCTGGCCCGGGTCGAGTTCCCAGGGATGGAAGTAGAACAGGGCCGGCTGGCGGTCTTCGCGGTTCACCTTCTGCATCATCCAGCGCGACAGCGCGTAGGGCAGCAGGCGGAAGTAGCCGCCGCCGCCGGCCGGCAGGTTTCGGCCCAGCATGTTGACGGTGGTGACCGGGACTTCCAGCAGGCCGTCCGGACCGTGCGGGTAGAAAGCGAAGCGCGGCGCGTCCGGCATGCCGTAATGGTCGTGGGCGATCGGGTAGATGCTCGAGCTGTAGCGGTAGCCGGCTTCCTGCAGCGCCTCCAGCGCCCACAGGTTGGCGTGGCCGATCGAGAAGCTCGGCGCACGGTAGCCCAGCACGGCCTGGCCGCCGATGTCTTCCAGCAGGGCCTTGCTGGATCGGATGTCGTTGTCGAACTGTTCCCGGCTCTGGTCCGAGGCGCGCAGGTGGCCGTAGCCGTGGCTGGCCAGCTCGTGGCCGGCGGCGACGATCCTGCGCACCATGCCTGGATAGCGCTCGGCGATCCAGCCCAGCGTGAAGAAGGTGGCCTTCACGCCATGGCGTTCGTAGATGGCCAGGATGCGTTCCATGTTGGCCTCGACCCGGCATTCGCGGGAAGGCCAGGAGTCGCGGTCGATGTAGGGAGCGAAGGCCGAGACCTGGAAATAGTCCTCGACGTCGCAGGTCATCGCATTCCTGATGCGCTCGCCCGGAGCGGGAGCGGGGCGGGCGACGGGTTCGTAGGGTTTCATTCCTGGTTGTCCATGTGCTGGGCCGCCGCGCCCTGGGGCGTGGCGACGATTTTCTTCAGGATCGACAGTACCGAGACGATCGACTTCTCGAGACGCATCATGCGTTCGTCGAGCACCTCCACGCTGGCGGCGCGGCGGTCGCCCATGCGGGTGTCGACCGTGCGCAGCTCGCCTTGCTGCAGGGCGCCGGCGTCCGTCGTGCCCATGACCTCGGGCAGCTGGTATTCCTCGGCGATGTCGCGCACCACGGTGCTGATGTCGGCTTCGCCGAAGGCATGCATCTCTTCCAGGTAGCCCATCAGGAGCACCCGGTCCATCAGGGTATTGGTCTTGCGCGGGATGCCGCCGCTGTAGCCGAAGATCGCCGCGTGCGCGCCCTCGTCGAAGGCGGGGTCGCCCTGCCAGCCGACCGTGGCCAGGCGGTGCTCGACGTAGGCGCGGGTTTCCTGCGCATCCATCGGCCCCAGGTGGTAGCTGGCGATCACGCGCTGGCGCAGCTGCTGCATGCCGGGGCTGTGCAGGGTGGCGCGGAATTCCGGCTGGCCCAGCAGGAAGGTCTGCAGCAGCGAGCGGTCGTCGGTCTGGAAGTTCGACAGCATGCGCAGTTCCTCGACCGTGCGCGCGTTCAGGTTCTGGGCTTCGTCGATCACGAGCAGGGCGCGCTTGCCCTGGCGGTCGACGCCGCGCAGGAACTGTTCCAGGCGATTGAGCAGCTCGGCCTTGCTGGCGCCTTCATACGGCAGGCCGAAGCTCGACACCACCATGCGCAGGGTGTCTTCCGGATCGAGGCTGGTGTTGACGATGTGGGCGGCGACGATCTGGTCGGTCGGGATCTTGTTGAGCAGGTTGCGCACCAGGGTGGTCTTGCCGGCGCCGACTTCACCGGTGATGACGATGAAGCCCTCGCCCTGCGACAGGCCGTACTCGAGGTAGGCCATGGCGCGCTTGTGGCCCTTGCTGCCGAAGAAGAAGTGGGGGTCCGGGCGCAGCTGGAAAGGCTTGGCGGACAGCCCGTAGTAAGTCTCGTACATCGCGTGCGGCTCCTTAAAACTGGGCGGACAGGCTGGCGGAAATGGAATTTTCGTAGAACGGCCCACTGCTGCGGCCGAGACGGCCATAGGTGCCGAAGCGGCGGTTCAGGTCGACCGCCGCGCGCACCTCGCGGCTCAACTGGTGTGTAAGCCCGAGCCTGAAGTCGCGCCGGGTGTCGACGACATCGGTAGTCAGCGAGCGGCTGCGTCCCCAGCCGACCACGGCGAGCGCGCTGGTGCGTGGGCTCAGGCGGTAGTTGAGGTTGGCGGTCGCGTCGTGCTGGCGGACGTTGTCGTTGCGTCCACCCACCTGGGTCCCCAGCAGAACACTGTCGCTCTGCTCGTTCGACAGGGCAATTCGTTCGCTGCTGGACAGGGACAGCACGCCGCTGGTACGCGCCATCTTGAAAGCCATCGATCCCAGCAGCTGCTTCTGGCGGAAATAACGGTTGCTCAGGAAGTTGACGTTCTCGGATATGCTGGGAGGCAGTCCAGTGTCGCGGATGTAGGCGGCGACCGCCTGCTGGCGTGCGACCGGGTCGGTGATGGAAGCGGCAAACAGCCGGTCCAGCAGTTCGGTGGTGTCGATCGTGGAAGGCAGCAGGAACTGTTCGCGCGCGGTGGTCACGCCATCGTTGTAGGCGAGGTTCCAGGAGGTGCGGCGACTGCGGTGGAGCAGGGAGAAGCTGCCGGTCTGGCCGTAGAAATGGCGGCCGAGCGCCGCGCTCAGGTTGGTGCGCTGTGACGGCGTCCAGTTGAAGCCGACCGACCAGTTGCGTCCGGCGGTGTCGTTGCCAAGGCCTACGAACTGGTAATTGTCGTAGCCCACCGTGGCGGTCAGGGCGAAGCGCCTGGTAAGCGCGTAGCGCACATTGGCGGTCGTGCTCTCGCTCGAGGTCTCGCCATTGTAGGTATCGTCCAGGTCCTGGCGCACATGGGTCAGGCCCCAGCCTACCTGATTGAAGGCCGGGCCGCTGGCCAGGCTCGCACTGACGCTGTCGCTGCTGCTGTTGCCGAAGCCGCGTGCACCCCGTCCACCTTCCACCCGGTCGCGCGCATAGCGCATCGCCAGGGTTGCCGTCCTTCCGTAGCGATGTTCGAGATAGGGACTGACGCGCCAGGTCTTGACCTTGGCCTGGTTGGCCGAAAGGTAGGGCGCATCCTCGACCCGGGGACCGAAGACGGAGATGTTGTTCGGCCTGGCCGAGGCGCTGGCGTCGACGTACAGGAAGTCCTTGGCCAGCGTGCCACGGCCCGATACGGCATATTCGAAGCTGTGGTCGAGCGTGTCGCGCAGGTCGTCGTCACGGTAATCGAAGTGACGCCATTGAGCCGTGCCGTTGAGGACAAGGCGCGGGCCGGTCTTGAGGAAGGATAAGGAGGGCGTGAGCTCGCTGATGAACTGCGACCGTTTCAGGTCCTTGCCTTCCTGGTAAAAATTGTCGGTGTAGCGCTCGGTCAGCGTGAGCGCCGGCACCACGCGCCAGTCGGCGCGGCACTCGGATGCCAGCAGCATCGCTGCGATTGCGAGCGGCGCCAGGCGCGGCATGCGTGCCACGCCGGCACGCAGCTCACCCATAGTGGTAATCATACGTTTCTTCGATGCCGGGGATGTCCCTGGTCTTGTTATAGATAAGGTTGACGTTGGGGCAGCCCTCGAGCTGGCGCAGCGCTTCGCCGACCGCGTGCTGGGTGGTCTTCTGGGCTTCCACGACCACCACGATCTGGCCCATGTGGCTGGCCAGGGCGCGCGCCTCGCTGGTAAGCAGCAGGGGCGGCGAGTCGAAGATCACGACCCGGTCCGGATAGCGGTTGGCGATCTCCTGCACCAGGTTGGCCATGGTCGAGCTGGCGAGCAGCTCGGTGGCGCGCGGGGTGCTGGTGCCGGCGGCCAGGATGCTCAGGGTGTCGACGTTGGTGCGCAGCAGGACGTCGGAGACGTCGAGCTTGTCGTCCACCAGCAGGTCCATCAGGCCGCGCTGGGCCGGCAGGCCGAGCGTGCCCAGCACCGAAGGGCGGGCCACGTCGGCATCCACGAGCAGCACGGTGTGGTCGAGTTCCATGGCGATGCTCATCGCCAGGTTGATGGCGCAATAGGTCTTGCCTTCGCCCGGCAGCGAGCTGGTCACCATGATCAGGTTGGCCGGATTCTCGCGCGGCTGGCGTTCGCCGAAGGCGCGCTTGAGCAGGGGGCGCTTGATGATGCGGAAATCCTCCACCAGCGAAGTACGGCCGCCGGCAGCGGTCACCATGCCGCTGGCGCGCATCTTGGCCAGGTCGAGTTCCACCTTGCGGGTCTGGCGCCGCGGCGCGGCATCGGCTTCGAGGACCGGGGCCGAGGCAGCCGCTGCGGATGCGCTGGAGGCCGGGGCGCTTGGGGGCGGAGGCGGCAGCACCGGCGCCGTGGCGACGACCGGTTCGAGGACGTCGAGGTCGGCCGTTTCCACGGCGTGCGATACAGCCAGCTGCGCCGGCATCGGCGCCGGCGCCTGGACCGGCGCGGCCTGGCCGCGTTCCTGGTCGATGCGGCGCGCCGCTTTTTCGATAATGCTCACGTCTGCTCCTTGATCGGTTACAGGCCCGGGCGGACCAGGATGGCGGTCACGCCGGCGCCGTAGATGGCCAGCAGCACCGCCACGGCGGCGCCCAGGGCAACCAGGCGGCGCTTGCGGCGGACGGTCTGCTGTTCGGTCCAGTTCATGCTGATCGAGCCGAGGATCGGCAGGCCGGTCACCTCGCGCAGGGCGGCCTGGCTCAGGAAGGTCGGACGCAGCTGGCTCATCAGGAAGGCCGAGGCCAGGCCGGCGACCAGCGCGCCGACGAACACCAGCGAGAACAGGCGCAGGCGGTTCGGCCCGGACGGCAGCAGCGGCGCGGTCGGCGGCTCGATCACGCGGAAGGCCAGCATGTCGGTGGCCGAAGTCAGGTCGCCCGACAGCTTGGCCGACTCGCGGCGTTGCACCAGCTGCTGGTAGTTCTCGCGGTTGACTGCGTAGTCGCGGTTGAGCTGGGCCAGCTGGGCCTCGATCTCGGGGGCCTGGCTGCTCTGGGCGCGCAGGCGCGCCACGCGTGCCGAGTGTTCGCTGACCCGCGCCTGCAGCGCGGCCACGCGCGCCTCGGCTTCCGACAGCGCCACGTTCATCTGCTGCAGCATCGGGCTGTAGCCGGCGCCCGGGTCGGCGCTCGGCTTGCGGTTCTTGGCCAGTTCCTGCTTGCGCGCGACGAGCTGGTCGAGCAGGCGGGCGTTGGCGATGATGTCGGGGTGCGCTTCGGTGTACTGGGTACGCAGGCCGTCCAGGGTCTTGGTGACGGCGGCGATGCGCGACTCGAGTTCCGGGTCGGTGATCGGGATCGGCGCGGTCTCGCCCGGGGCGGCTTCGCCGGCGATGCGGCGGCGGATCGCGTTGCGCGCCTGCTCGGCTTCGGCCAGCTCCAGGCGTGCGCTGTTCAGCGTTTCGCTGGCAGCCATCATGCGCGAACCGAAGTCGCCGCCTTCCGACGGCAGCATGCCCATGTTGCGGATCTTGAATTCCTTCAGGCTGTTCTCGGCCGCCGCCAGCTTTTCCTCGTAATTGCGGATCTGGTCGTCGATGAACTGGACCGCCTTCTCGGAATCCTGCTTCTTGCCGCCGAAGCTGCCTTCCATGAAAATAGCCAACAGCGACTGCACCACGTCCTTGCCCAGCTTCGGATCGGGGGCAGTGTAGCTGATGGTATAGATGTCGTCGCGCTCGGTGCCGGCGATCTTGATCTTCTCCATCAGCTCTTCGACGATCTCGTCGTGTTCCTTGGCGTTCTTGGCCTTGACGTCGAGGTCGACCATGCGCATCACGCGTTCCACGTTCGGCCGGCTGATCAGGGTGCGGCGCATGTACAGCACTTGCTGGTCGAGGTTCGGCAGCGTGGTCATGCCCGACAGCAGAGGCTTGAGGATGCTCTGGGTATCGACGTAGACGCGCGCCGAGGTTTCGTACTGGTTGGGCAGTTTCAGGACCACCACCCAGCCGACAATGGCCACGGCCCAGGTGATGAAGACTGCATGCCAGCGGTACTTCCCGATTGCCTTGAGGAAGTTAAGGATTGCGGCTGTGATATCTGCCATGTGTGGATTCTCGCCTAAGAGATTGCCCGTGATATGGCAAGCTCATCAATCAATAAAAATGTCAAATAGTCTGCATGATCGCTTGTTGACTGAGCAATTGCAATTGCGGGTCGGAAAAATAGGCGGCAGACACGACAAAAATGGTGGTCCATGCAACACAAATTCCTAACCGCAATAAACATTTGACGGTTTTTCCATGAATTCAGCGTTCAAAAGTTATGTGATAGCAACATTTAGCCATGGAAATGCTGTTTGGCTATCCATTGCGTTGCCACTTCACCCCTCCGCTCGCGTACACTCATGACCGTTTCTTTAACGAAAATTGCCCTGTGTCAAATACGTATTTTAATGTCGGAAAGACAAAAGTGCCCACACGATTGATTCTTGTTCGAAACCTTGCGGCGGCGCCCAAAACGCCCAGGAGAATCGCGCTGCAAGTGCTCCTGCACTCTCTCGTCCTGGCCGTCGCCGCTACCGTTCCAGGCGCGGCCAGGGCCCAGAACTTGCCCCGTACGGTGGCGCAGATCAAGCCTTCGGTGGTCGGCGTCGGCACCTTGCTCAAGACCCGCCAGCCCGCCGTCGTGTTCGTCGGCACCGGCTTCGCCGTCGGCGATGGCCTGAGCATCATTACCAATGCCCACGCCATCCCCAAGCAGCTGGACACCGCGCGCAAGGAAGAGCTGGGAATCGTGATCGGCGGCGAGGGCGCCTCCGTCAGCTTCCGTCCGGCGCGCCTGGTGGCGCTGGACGCGGAACACGATCTGGCCCACCTGCGCCTGTCCGGCGCGCCGCTGGCCCCGCTGGCCCTGGCCGCCGACGACAGCGTGGCCGAAGGGCAGGAGCTGGCATTTACCGGCTACCCGCTGGGCATGCGCCTGGGCCTGCATGCGGCGACCCACCGCGCGCTGCTGGCCGCGATCACGCCGGTGGTGCGGCCCTCGCTGAATTCGCGCCAGCTCGACGCGCGTGCGATCACCCAGCTGCAGCGCTCGCCGTTCCGGATCTATCAGCTCGACGGCACCGCCTATCCCGGCAACAGCGGCAGCCCCCTGTTCCGGCCCGACGACGGCAGCGTGGTCGGGGTGATCAATATGGTATTCCTGAAGGGTTTGCGGGAAAGCGCAGTGTCAGACCCGAGCGGCATCACTTACGCCATTCCGGTGCGCCACGTGCGCGAGCTCCTGCAGCGCCCGCAGTAAGGCGGCAAGCCAGGGACTGGCGCGCGCGCCACAAGTATTTCAATTGTGCAGGTGTTGCCGAAGTGCTATGGTATAGAATTATGCTCAACAATATTGCATGCATGCGGCAGCCGACCAGGCGCCATGCCAACCCGAGGATTTTGACGTGAGCACGAACATGACCCCCAAGATCAAGCGCGCGGCCCAGGCTGTCGCGATCAGCTGCCTGTTCATCCTGGGCGGCTGCGCCAGCAACCTGCCGGCGCTGCCTTCAACCGAAGCGGTGAACCCGGAATACCTGATCGGCCCGGGTGATGCGATCAATATCATCGTGTGGCGCAATCCGGAAGTGTCGATGTCGGTGCCGGTCCGTCCAGATGGCAAGATCACCACGCCGCTGGTGGAAGACCTGCCGGCCGCCGGCAAGACATCGACCCAGCTGGCGCGCGACATTGAGGCGGCACTCGCCAAGTTCATTCAGCAGCCGGTCGTGACCGTGGTCGTCACGAACTTTGTCGGCAATTACAGCGAGCAGATCCGCGTCATCGGCCAGGCAGCCCGTCCGCAGGCTCTGCCGTATCGCAGGGACATGTCTTTGATGGATGTGCTGATTGCCGTGGGCGGCGTGACCGAATTCGCGTCCGGCAACCGCGCCAGCCTGATCCGCACCGTGGACGGCAAGCAGCAGCAATACCGCGTGCGCCTCGATGACCTGATCAAGGACGGCGACATCTCGGCCAACATCCAGATGCGCCCGGGCGACGTGCTGGTCATTCCTGAGAGTTTCCTTTAAGGCATTCTTAGCCGCTGTCGAAAAATCTGACACAACGATCTAAAATCTCGCTAGACTGCATGCTTAAACGATGAGCAGTTCTCCTATCTTCCTGTTTTTTAGCGAGTTTTAGGAAGCAGTGCAACACGGCATGTTTTTTGCTTATCTGAAACGCATGCCGTCGTGGCAAATCATATCAATGTGAGGATAGACACCGTGTCCACCGAAAACCAAGCAGGGCGCCCTGCAGAGGCTGCTCCGATGACCCCGCAGGGCGCGGCGCGGCGCCGCCTGGCGAAGGCCGGGCTCGGTGCGGCCGGCGTGCTGTGGACGACCCGGAGCCATGCGCTCGATTTCAAATGCGTTTCCGCATCGGCGGCCCTTTCCGCAGGCCTGAACAGCAATACTCCAGATGACGCGGTGGCTTGCGCGGGCAAGTCGCCAGGCTACTGGAAGAACCACGGGGGCTGGCCGGTGTCGACCAAGACGCTGTTCGGCGACGTGTTCAGCTGTTCCGGCAGGACAGCAAGTACATATGGTGCGACGACGCTGATCAACATGCTCAGCAAACGCGATTTCGACAAGTCGAACCTGGGCATGCATATGACGGCAGCTTACCTGAACGTCAAGTCGGGAAAAATCGGCTTCCTGTCGGAGCGCAGCTTGCAGCAAATGTGGCGTGAGTTGCAGACTTCCGGTCATTACGAGCCGGCACGAGGTGTGTTCTGGGATATTGAAACTACCAAGAAATACCTCGAGTCCACTTACAAGGGCGATCGCACATAAGGATGTTGCCGGTCGAGTTGTCGCATGCGGTGTGGCGTCTGATCGCGGGCCAGTCGCTTCGTTACCGCTGCTGGGACGAGGAGGCCGTGTTGTACAACGACCTGTCCGGAGCGACCCACCTGCTCGGACCGGCAGCGCTGTGCGTGCTCGAGGCGCTGCGTCCAGGTCCTGCATCCATGGCGGCACTGGCATCCAGGCTGCTGGATGAATTCGAGATCGACGACGCGAGCGTCGGTGCCGAACTGCATATCCTGCTCGATGAAATGTCGCAGCTCAGCCTGATCGAATCCTGTCCATGCTGACGCTGGCCAGCCTCGGCCGCGGGGAAATGCTGCGCCGCCTTGCCCTGTCCGGCCCCGGCCTGGTGCTGCGCACCGGCCCTTTCCGCAGCCGTATCCATACCGACATCGCCCACCTGGCCGATGCCATCGCGCTGCTGTATGCCGACTATCCCGTCGAGGGCGAGGACGGCTTTGCCGACTTCCAGCTCGCCTTCCGCCGCTCGGGCGGCCTGCGCCGCTGGTACCGTCCGCAGGTGCGATTCGACAGCGACGGCCAGGTGCCGTTCCAGCCGCTGCCGCTGGAGCAGGCCTTGCCGATGTTCGAATGGGTGATGAACTGGTGCGTATCGCACCATGCGCACGGCTACCTGATCATCCACGCCGCCGTGCTCCAGCGCGGCAATGCCGCCGTGATCCTGCCGGCGCCGCCGGGTTCCGGCAAGAGCACCCTGTGCGCCGCCCTTGCCAGCCGCGGCTGGCGCCTGTTGTCGGACGAGCTGACCCTGGTCAGCCCGCAGGACCTGGCGCTGCTGCCGCTGGCGCGCCCGGTCAGCCTCAAGAATGCGTCGATCGGCGTGCTGCGCAGCTATGCGCCGGACGCTCTGTTCGGCCCCGAGGTCCATGGCACTTCCAAGGGGACGATCGCCCATATGCGGGCGCCGGGCGCCAGCGTCGCCG
Source organism: Massilia sp. UBA6681 (assembly GCF_002454935.1). NCBI lineage: Bacteria > Pseudomonadati > Pseudomonadota > Betaproteobacteria > Burkholderiales > Oxalobacteraceae > Massilia > Massilia sp. UBA6681. The sequence goes on along the minus strand of NZ_DKJX01000098.1, from coordinate 74,232 downwards.
CCGCTGCGGAACCTGCGCGTGCGACCCACGTCGTGTTTCCCAGATACGAAGCGGACGCCCCGGCCAGCCTGGTGCCGATGCCGAAGGCGCGCCTGTTCACAGGCATGGTCGATAACGCCTTCAATTACGCGGTGCTGGGAGGGCAGGGTTTCGACGTCCTCGGACGCCTGGTCGAGGGCTGCAGCGGATACACGTTCAGCTACGGCCGGCTCGACGATGCCATGGCCGTTTTCGACAGTTTCGCAGGCGGCACTTCATGAAGCCGCTGCCCTTGCTGGTCGAGGTCCTGCGCGAGCCGGCGCGGGTCGAAGGACTCGGCCTGGCCGACTGGGACCTGCTGCTGCGCCAGGCGGCGAATGCCGGCCTGGCCGCCACCCTGGGAGCCAGCCTCGCCGAAGCAGGCCTCCTGGCGTCGGTGCCGTCGGCCCCGCGCCGGCATCTGGAATGGGCCGGCGTCGTGCTGCAGGCGCACCAGCGCGCCGTGCGCTTCGAAGTGGATCAGATCCGGCGCGCCCTGGCCAGCCTCGGCCTGCCGTTGATCCTGCTGAAGGGGGCCGCCTATGTCCTGGCCGGGCTGCCGCCGGCGCAGGGGCGCATCTTTTCCGACGTCGACATCCTGGTGCCGAAGGAGCGCATCGGCGAAGTCGAGGCGGCGCTGATGCTGCACGGCTGGGCCAGCGCAAAGCAGGACCCCTACGACCAGCGCTACTACCGCGAATGGATGCACGAACTGCCGCCGATGGATCATGTCGAGCGCGGCAGTACCATCGACGTGCACCATGCCATCCTGCCGGAGACCGCGCGTGCGCGGCCGGATCCGGCACTGCTGCGTGCCGCGGCCCGGCCGATCCCCGGAAGCGAGCATCTGTGGATGCTGGCGCCGCACGACCTGGTGCTGCACAGTGCGGTGCACCTGTTCTCCGAAGGTGAAACGGACCATGGCCTGCGCGACCTGCTCGACCTGCACCGCTTGCTGCTGCACTCCGGCGCCGCGCCCGGCTTCTGGGAAGGACTGGCGGCGCGCGCCGTCCAGCTGCAGCTGGCGCGGCCGCTGTTCTATGCGCTGCGCTATTGCAGCCGGCTGCTCGGGACCCCGGTGCCGGCGTCGGTGCTGGCCGAGGCCGCGGCGGCAGGCCGGCCTGCCGCACCCCTGCTGGCCCTGATGGACGGAATCTTCCTGCGTAACCTGGTCCCGCTCCACCCGAGCTGCGCCGACCGCCTTACCCCACTGGCGCAGGGCGCGCTCTACCTGCGCGGCAACTGGCTGCGCATGCCGCTACCGATGCTGGCGCGCCACCTGTTTCACAAGGCCTTGATCTCACCACGCACCGCCGGGGCAGAGCAAATGTGATAACACGGCCGGTTTCAATAGCATGCTATAAATGAAATATGTTGAAATCGGTATCACCAACTCATCCTTGCGCGAGGAAAGCATGCAGGCAGTATCCCTTCCCCTGATCCGTTTACAAGCCCTGCAACAGGCACTGGCGCAAGGCCCGGAGCAGGCAAGCCTCCAGGACCAGGTCCGGCGCGCGGCCGGCGTGATCGGCGCGGCAAGCTGTTCGGTCATGCTGCTGGGGAGCGAAGGGGAAGGCGAGCCGTGCATGAGCATCCATGCCCATCATGGTCCCTTGCCCGGTGCCGCGCTGCAGGCGGCCATCCGGCGCGGCGAAGGCATTTCGGGCCGCGTACTGGCCAGCGGGAATGCATTGCTGGTCGCGGACATCCGGAAATCGGAATTCGCAGCGCTGGCACGGCGCGGGACGGAGCTCGGAAGCAGCCTCGTCTGTGCGCCGATCCGTGTCGAGGGGCGCATCGTCGGGGTGGTCAATGCCGCCAACGGCAAGGACGCCGCAGCCTTCGACGAAACCGCATTGTGCCTGCTCCAGCTCCTGGCCTCGTCCCTGGGCGGCTACCTGCAGGTACGTCACCTGCGACACCTGCTCGACTCGCGCTTCGCCCAGCTGGCGCTGCTGCAGGAAACGGAAGGGGCACCGCCGGAAACGGCAAGGCTGGCTTACCGTAACCCTGAACAGGTCGCCAGGATACTGGCGCGTTCGTTCTTTCGCGAAATGCACCGGGCGGGCTTTGGCTCGGCCCAGATTCTCTCTGCGGCTTCCGAGCTGATCGGTCAGCTGAATCACGACATCCAGCAAGAGCAGCAGGGGCACTGAGCCCACGGCCTTACTGCGGCGGCGTGATCAATTCCCAACGGTACAGAACCCAGATGTTGGGCCATCTCCTGTCGCCCCAAGCATGGGGGTGGAGAAGGCGCATTCTGTTCGATATGATGTAGATAAAATTCTTTAAAACAATTTGTTGCTAAATTAGAATTTCGAGTGCTATGATATGAGGCAGTCCCGACTGCGGCATGACGCGTCCATTCCGCCAGGAGAGTACACATGTTCGACACCTTAACGACAGAACCCGTCAGCCCTGCACCTGCTGACGACGGGACAGATGCGTACTCGCCCAGCATTGTCGACGTCACCATCAACGAGAGCGTGTTCGGCATCCGTGCCGCCGACGTCGACGAGCAGCGCAGTTCCGCCAGCATGCTCATCAGCAAGATGTATGCGTGGCGCGGCTATAGCGGCAACCACCATATCGGCGAGGACCCCAACCGGATTACCCTGACGGCGTCGAACAAGAATGGGGTTATCGGTACGCTGAGCCTCAACCTCGATTCGGACGTCGGCCTGCTTGCCGACCAGGTATTCCAGGATCATATCGATCCCTACCGCGCCCAGGGCAAGGTGTGCGAGATCATCAAGCTCGCCTTCGATCCGACGATCAAATCCAAGGCGGTGCTGGCCTCCCTGTTCCATGTGGCCTTCATCTATGCCAGGGATTTGCACCAGTGCAGCGACATCTTCATCGAAGTGAATCCGCGCCACCGCCGCTTCTATGAAGTCATGCTCGACTTCCGGGTCGAATGCGAATCGCGGCCGAATCCGCGCGTCGACGCGCCGGCCGTGCTGTTGCGCGGGCATATCGCCCGCGGCACCCAGCGTATTGCCGAGGTGGCGGGGAAGGGCGACCACGCGGTTGGCGACCGCTCCCTGTTTCCCTACTTTTTCTCGCCCCGCGAAGAGGCCGGTATCATTGCGCGCCTGAAACGCATTGGCTGATTCCTGCCCCCCGCGTGGGGTAGTTGAACAAAAATCCTTCCTGTCAGGCATCTGCAGCTTGCTCCCTGCTGCAGAACCTCCTATATTCACTTTCTTCTTTTCACCATTCACAGCAAGGAATGCCCATGACGAGCGGTAAAACCCGTGATGAAATCGCCGAAGCCTACTCATCCGAGCCGTGGTGGTACGACATCCGCGGCTTCTTCATCCTCACCTTCGCCTATAACAGCACGATCGGCACCCAGATGCGCTTCTTCGGCCCCAATTTCGGCCCGGATCACCTGGAGGTCGCCTGCGGCACCGGAACCCTGCTGGAAATGATCCTCAACTGGCGCCGCCGCCGCAAGCTGCCCAAGGTGAACGTGGTCGGCATCGACTACGCGCCTTCGATGCTGGCCGGCGCCAGGAAGCGCTTCGCCAAGGATCCCCAGGTGAAGGTGCAGCATGCCGACGCCGCCGACCTGCCTTTCCCGAGCAACCACTTCGATACGGCCAACATCGCCAACTCGATCCATTGCTTCCCGACCGTCGATGGGGCGCTGCGCGACATCCTGCGCGTGCTCAAGCCGGGCGGAACGCTGGCGGCCAATGTGCTGCTGTATCCGAGCGGGTTTGCCCCCTTGCGCTGGGCGGCTCAAAAGATCAATGACTGGGGCATCAAGAAGGGCATTTTGTACAGCCCTTTCCGGGAAGAAGACATTTGCCAGAAGATGCTGGATGCGGGCTACGAGATCGCCTCGGCGTTCAAGTCAGGCAATACGTGGAATGTCATAGCACGTAAACCCCTTTGATATCTTGGTGTTAACTGTCGGGTTTCTTTACATGTCTCGACAGTAAAATTGAGAGTTTTTTCTAAGTGACTGAAATAAAAGGAAAAATTGTTCTGGCACAGTCTTTGCTATATACCCTGTGTAAGTTCAGACCCACTTAGGAGATCAAAATGAAGGCACTGTTGTCGAAAAAGATGATTGCTGGTGCAGCCGCTGCACTCTCGCTGTTCGCAACCGCTGGCGCCCAAGCAGCTACGGTTCTCCCGGATTTCGTTGTCGTGCCGCCAGGTGGTACCCGCGCAGACGATGGTTTCACCGCCGATAAAATCACTGGTAACTATACTGAAGTTGCAACGTTCAACCCGGACGGTACCTTCAATGTGTCGCTGCTGTGGGTTGCCGGCCAATTTGTCGCCAATGACGGCAACACGCCTTACCAGGGCGCCGATACGGGCCTGGGCGCTCGGTATGGCATGTATGCAACCTACCAGGCTTCGGGCCGTTTCTCGACTAGCGCAGCTGGCGTGACCACGTTCCGTTTCACTCCGGGTACCGGCAGCTTCCAGCTGTTCCTCGACCAGAACAACGACTCCATCAGCCGTTTCAATACCATTTACTACACCCCGCCGGCAACTGGCGCGGGCACTTTCCAGTTCCAGCCTGGCCGCGTGGATGATGACCTCCTGCTGGCCAGCGGCCAAGCCGTGCGCGGTGTCGGCACCCTGGATCCAAGCCTGGAAACTTGCGGCAACAGCGATCCGAGCGCCATCAACTGCGGCAGCTTCGGTTCGACTACCTCCTTCTCGCTGGAAGCAGCTGGCCTGAACTTCTTCGTCGATCCGCGTCCGTTCTACAACCTGTCCTTCCAGGCGGGCCAGCTGAACAACTTTACCCCGACTGGCACCCAGACCATCAATGGTTCGCTGGACGTGGTGTTCGGTGTGCCGGAACCGACCTCGCTGGGCCTGCTGGGCCTGGGCCTGCTGGGTCTGAGCGCCGCTGCCAAGCGTCGCAAGCAAGCCAAGTAATCTTCGTCGAATCCGGCCTTGCCGGATCCAGGAGTAAAAATCCACTGCCTCGGCAGTGGATTTTTTTTGTGGTTCAGTCCTTGGACAGCTTTCCGAACTGACGCTTGCCGATTGCAATCGCCAGCTTCTGGATCGGATGGCTGTTGCCGCCGGGGCGCCAAGTCTGCTTGAGCTTGTTACGGTAGGCGTCGAACTGCATGCCATAGGGCGCCGCCAGCACCTTGCCGCGGCCGAGCAGGATCTTCAGCGCTTCAGTCCCGACGATGCCCGCGCACAGCTGGCAGGCCATGAAGGTCGATGGGCCGCGCTGATCGTCGAAATTCACCGCTTCCGGCATCACGAGGTAAGGCCGGTGCAGCCCGGCCGGCGCCAGGCCGATGGCGAAACGGATCGCCTTGTCGATGTCCGGCAAGTCGCCCCATTGGAAATACTCTTCGAAGGTCATTCCGCCTGGCATGAAATTCAGCAAGGCGGCGCCCATGCCCAGCGGCGCCGCAGTGGTGGCGGGCACGCCCAGTTGTGCGCACCTTGCGAAGGTCTGGCGGCGCGCATCGAAGGCGAAGAAATCCAGGCCGTCGACGTACAGGTCGGCATCTCCCAGGAAATCGTCGAGATTGCCCGCGTCGACGCCGTCCGAAAATACCCGGATCTCGACTTCAGGATTGATGTCGCGCGCCATGCGCTCCAGGACTTCGGCTTTCGGCTGGCCCAGCGTGGACATCATCGCGCCCACCTGGCGGTTGAAATTCGGGATATCGAAGCGGTCGAAATCGGCGATATTGAATCTGGAAATACCGAGACGCGTCAATGTCAGCAGGTGGACCCCGCCGACACCGCCGATACCGGCAATCGCCACACGCTTGTTGCGCAACCGTTGTTGTTCTTCCGGAGTGATCCAGCCAATATTGCGCGCAAAAGCCTGCTCGTAGCGAAACGGATTTTTCATCATGGATGGGAATAGTTGACGTAAAGCGCCGCTGCCGCGCATGCGCGTCATCGGCCTTATCGATACAGGTACCGCTATATTGCGCTATGAGGAAATGTGGTGCTCATCCATGCGCAACAGGCGGTTGATGATACCGCGTTCCTCGCGGGGGGAAAAGAAATACGGGTAGAGCGAGCGCTCCGCGCTGCCGGCGGGGGTATCGAAGGTTCCGCCCAGGCGCTCGACCTGTTCGCTCACGTAATCGAGGCTCAGGTGCATCAGGTAGGCCGGGGCATTCACGCGCGGATTGATTTTCAATTCCCCTTGCTGGCGGAAACCGAGCATGCGCTCATAGAAGCGGCGATGGCGCGGGTTGATTTCGATAACGACGTCGGTGCAGTCGTACAGGTCGCGGGCGTAAATGAGTGCCAGATGAAATACGTTGGCCAGGGGAACTCGGGAGCGCTCCGAGAGGTCAAACGCCAGCTTTGTACATTCACACAGCCGTGCGCCACGCGCCCGATGCTCGTCAAGAATGTCCTTGAACAACTCGTCGGCCATCAGGCCGAGTTCCGAATCGATGCCAATGGTCACCGTGCCCACCACCTCACCCTTGTCGGTGGCAGTCAGCGTCACACGATTATGCTCATCGAGGACATGACGCGAACCGCTATACCCGCGACGGGCATACATGCGCTTCACGAGCATGCTGGCCGAATTTCGGCCCTCAGCAGTATCCGGTAGACGAATTCCGTACGAATCGTCATTCACGATAAAACATCCTCGAAAGTAGAGGCTGCCATAGTATCGCGACTGACATATATCGCGCGTTCGCTAGGGAAGCAGCCAATGAAACCTGGGCCGATGAGGAACAGGACAGCGCCATCCCATGCCGAATGCAGGCATGCGATGGTTCAGGAAAGCCCGAGATGGTTGGCGTGCCACGTCCTTGCATCGAGGCGTGGCTTATGTTGAATCTGCCCCGTTTTCCGTCGATCGGGGCGATTCCGCAGCACCACCGGCGCAGCGGAACCGAAACCAGTTTGATATCAATATATTATCAAACTTACAGGGTCTTGAGCAATGCGCGCGCGGCATCAATTTCACTGAAAGGCGCATTCTGGGCGAGCGCCTTGTCGATTTCCTTGCGTGCTCCCTGCTTGTCGCCCGATTTATGCAGGGCAACCGCCAGGTGATAACGGATTTCCGGTGCATTCGGCGCTTTCTCGACAGCCTTCTGCAGCAGTGGCAGTGCGCGCGCGGTGTCTCCCTGTTCCACCAGCAGCCAGCCGAGGGTATCCATTACGCCGGGATGGTTGCCTGCCAGTTTATAGGCTTGTTCGGCCATCGCCAGTGCGCGTGGATCTTTTTCCTGCTGATAGGCCCAGGCCAGGTTATTGAGCACCAGCGGATTGTTCGGCGCCGATTTAATTGCGCGTTCCAGCACTGTAATCGCCGGCTTGTACTCCTTGCTGGCCAGGTTCGATTCCGCCACCAGCAGGGCGACAGGCACGTCGTTCGGATGCTGGTTCAGCCACTGTGTGCCGCGCGCCTTGACCTCCTTGCTTCGGCCCGCCATGCCCAGTGCCTGCAGCGTCTTGGCAAACAGTTCCGATGTCGGCGCCAGCGCGTGCGCCTTTTCGTAGGCGCTTACCGCCTCTGCTGGCTTGCGCTGTGCCAGCATCAGGTCGCCCTCGAGCATAAAGCCGAGGGGAGTCTTGGGATCTACGCGCTGCAACTCGCGCACTACTTGCAAGGCTTCATCGTGGCGGCCGGCGCGGATCGCCATGTCGACCTGAGCAATGCGTGCCGGGACGAAGTTTGGCTGCATCTCGACGGCGCGCTTCAGATGGGAAGCGGCCGATGCTTCATTCTTCATGGCGGCATATACGCTGGCGAGGCGCACCTGGGCTAGAGGTGACTTCGGCATGACGTTCACCAGCTTGCCATAGGTTTCGAGGGCGCCTGCCGTGTCCTTGGTCGCCATCTGCGCCTGGCCCATCATTTCGAGCAGGCCGCCATGCGTCGGGTTGGCGGGTTGCAGCTTGCGCGCCAGGGTCAGGGCCTTCTGCGCCTGATTGGTACGGATGTAGTGCATGCCCAGGTTCAGGGCCGGCGCCACCGCTTCCGGATTGGCGTTGCTGGCCTTCTCGAGCCAGCTCGTGACCTCGTCGGGACGGTTCTGCACCAGGGCCAGTTCGGCCAGCGCCGTCATCGCGTCGACATTGTTCTTGTCCTTCTCCAGCACTTTCAGGAAGCGGCCCTTGGCCGCGTCGGGCTGCTTCGCCTGCATGTCCAGGCGTGCCAGGTTGGCGGTCGCAGGCAGGAAGGCCGGCTGCAGCGCCACCGCCTTGTCCCAGGCGGCGCGTGCGCCCGCGACGTCGCCCTTGGCCAGATAGACCTGGCCTTTCAGGTTCTGCACCTGCGGGCTGTCCGGCTGCTGCTTCTCGAGGCTGGCGACCGCCTGCAAGGCCTTGTCGAACTGTTTCAGGCCCATGTGCGTCTGGATCAGGGCGACATTGGCTTCGGCCGACTTGGGATCGAGCGTAGTGGCCAGTTCCAGTTCCTTCAGGCCACGTGCCTGGTCACCCTGCGCCAGTTTCGAGATGCCGAGCGAGGTGCGCACGCCGGCCGCCTTGGGCGCCAGTTCGGCCGCCTTTTCCAGGTAACCGCTGGCCTTGCTGAAGTCACGCACCTGCATGTAGGACTGGCCGGCCAGGGCCAGCAGCTGCGCATCCTGGGTTCCGTCCTTCAGTGCCGGCGCCAGCGCCGCAGCCGCATCGGCCGGCTGGCTGCTCTTGAGCAGGGTCTGGGCCAGCAACTTGCGCGCATAGACATTGTTCGGATTGCTCTCGAGATACTTGCGCAGGTGCTGTTCAGCCTGATTCACCGCGCCGAGGTTCATCTCGGAGGCACCGGCCAGCAGCAGGGTCGGCATGTGGTCCGGCGCCACTTTCAGGATCTTTTGCAGCGATTCCTGGGCTACGGCATATTTACCTTGCGAGAACTCGTACAGGGCGCGCACGTAGACCACCAACAGGTTGCCCGGCGCCGCTTTCTCGGCGCCTTCCACGGCCAGCTTGGCGGCCGGGAACTTGCCGCGGCCGATTTCGACGTAGGCCTTCTCGATAAAGGCATCGCGGTGGTTCGGCTTGAGCTTGAGGGCTTCGTCATACGCGGCCACGGCCTCGTCGGCCTTGTTGTTCATGCGCAGCATGCTGCCTTGCGCCATCCAGACGTCCGGGTTCTTCAGGTCCTTGGCCAGCGCCTCGGCCAGCAGGCGCTCCGCGCCTGCGCGGTCATCGTTCAGCATCGCATGGCGCGCCAGGCCGAGGTAGGCGCTGCCCAGGTTCGGATCGATGGCCAGCGCGGCCTCGAAGGCGGCCTTGGCTTCGTCCGGCTTGCCGGTCACCAGCAGGGCGTCGCCACGCAGGGACAGCAGCGGCGCCGAGCCTTTGGCCTGGTCGGCAGAAATGTCGTCCAGCAATTCCTTGGCACGGCCCTGCAGCATGTTGGCCTTGCCCAGCAAGGGCAGGACACGGCCGGCCTCGGCGCCGAGGGAACGGGCCTTGCGCAGTTCCTTGTCCGCCGACACGGCGTCGCCCGTTTCCAGGTGCAGCATGCCCAGCTGGATGCGCGCTTCGGCGTCCTCCGGGCTCTTGGCCACCGCGTTCTTCAGCTGGATCATCGCCGCCTTGAGGTCGCCCTTTTGCTGATACTGCTTGGCTTCCGCCAGCAGTGTTTCGGTCGACTGGTTATTGCTGCAGGCGGACAAACCCGCCATCAGGAAGGCGCTGGAAAGAAGTGCGGCGGAAAGCTTGAGCTTGGAGGCGTGGCGCGGCATAGGAATTCCTTGTGGGTTGTCTGGCGTTCGCATGTTGGTGCGAAGAATTAACTCGACAACAATAATACATGATGGAATCCTGTGCCAACGCAACATGGATGATACATTGTTGCAAAATTTTCCTGATTGTTGCTCTCAAAAAATTTACTGTTGGACGGGTGGTACAAGCCCTATTCTGGCGCGTTGCCTTTGCGCAAGCGGCCCAGCAATTCCTCGACGTTGTCGCCCACGGGAAGGCCATGCCGGCGCAGCAATTGAACGTGCAACACCAGGTTTTCGAGCACCAGCTTGGCCGACACCGCCAGCAGGGTCATCAGGCGGTCTTCGGTGCTGAAGTTTTCCATGGCGGCCGCCATTTCGCACAGGTGGCTGGCCACCAGGGTGCGCAGCTCGTCTTCAGGAAAAGGGAGGTCGGCGAAGTCGATCGGATCTTCCTGTTCGACTTCGGCCATCAGGGCGGCAAGTTGCTCGGGCTGGATCGGCATACATGAACTCCATGGATGGTTGTCCAGTCCATTCTAGGCCAGCCGCGGATGCAGGACCCACGGAATTGGACAGATGCGGCGCCGGCCAGGCAGGCATAGAATGACATTTCACATAAGAAATGATGGGCGCAGGCGATGGCACGGCTGTTCTTCACCCAGCAACTGGCGCGCTTTACCAGCGTGCCCCAGATCGAGACCTCGGCAGGCGCACTGCGCGCCGCCCTGGAAGATGCCTTCGCCATCAATCCGCTGCTGCGCGGCTACGTGCTCGACGACCAGGGCCGGCTGCGCGCCAACGTGACTATCTTTATCGACGGCCGGCGCTGCCATGATCCGGCGCGCCTGGACGACCCCTTGCAGCCTGGCAGCCAGGTCTACGTGCTGCAGGCCCTTTCCGGAGGCTGAACATGAGCGAGCGTGCTTACCTGTCGACCCGCAAGGGCCTGTTCGAACTGCGCAAGGAAGAGGGCCGCTGGGACTTCGGTCCGGTCCATTTCCTGGGCGAGCCGGTGTCGATGGCGCTGCCGGACCCGCGCGACGGCAGCCTGTATGCGGCCCTGAACCTGGGCCATTTCGGGGTCAAGCTGCACCGCCGCCGCGGAGGCAGCGAGACGTGGACCGAGCTGCCCGCACCAAGCTACCCGCCCAAGCCGGAGGATAGCGAAGACAAGACCGACTGGAACAACCGCATGATCTGGGCGCTGGAGGCGGGCCATGCCGGCCAGCCCGGCCTGCTGTGGGCGGGCACGCTGCCCGGCGGCCTGTTCGTCTCGCGCGACCATGGCGACACCTGGCAACTGGTGCGCCCGCTGTGGGACGTGCCGCAGCGCGCCAACTGGTTCGGGGGCGGTTACGACGTGCCCGGCATCCACAGCATCAGCGTCGACCCGCGCGACGCCGGGCAGCTGCTGGTCGGCGTCTCCTGCGGCGGCGCCTGGCGCAGCGAGGACGGCGGCGCCAGCTGGAGCGTCAGTTCGACCGGCATGCGCGCCGACTACATGCCGCCCGAGATGAACGAGAACGAGGAAATCCAGGATCCGCACCGCATCGTGCGCTGTCCCGGCCAGCCGGACGTGCTCTGGTGCCAGCACCACAACGGCATGTGGCGCTCGCAGGATGGCGGACGGCGCTGGCAGGAGATCACGGCGGCGCCGCTATCGCGCTTCGGCTTCGCGGTGGCGGCCCACCCGACCGACGGCAATACCGCCTGGTTCGTGCCGCTGGAGGCGGACCAGCGCCGCATCCCGGCCGGCGCCGCCATGGCGGTGCTGCGCACACGCGACGGCGGCAAGAGCTTCGAGGTGCTGCGCCACGGCCTGCCGCAGGAGCATTGCTACGACCTGGTGTACCGCCACGGGCTGGCAGTGAGCAGCGACGGCCATACCCTCCTGATGGGGTCGACGACGGGCGGGGTGTGGATCTCGGAAAACGGCGGCGACAGCTGGCGGACCTTGTCCACCACGCTGCCGCCGGTGTATGCGGTGAGTTTCGCTTGATACCAACGCTCACCGTGCGCCGCCCACGGGCGTGGGCGGCGAAGGGTCTTACATATTGCGGCGATACTGCCCGCCCACTTCGAACAGCGCGGTCGTGATCTGGCCCAGCGAGCAGACGCGCACGGCGTCCATCAGCTTGGCGAACACATTCTCGTTGTCGATCGCGGCCTGCTGCAGCGCGGCCAGGGCGCTAGGGGCCTTGTCGGCATTGCGAGCGTGGAAGGCTTCCAGGCGAGTCAGCTGCGACTGCTTTTCGTCGTCGGTCGAACGCGCCAGCTCGATCGTCGCCGGGGCGCCGGCGCCGTTCGGGTTGCGGAAGGTGTTCACGCCGATGATCGGCAGCGAGCCGTCGTGCTTCTTGTGCTCGTACAGCATCGACTCTTCCTGGATCTTGCCGCGCTGGTAGCCGGTTTCCATCGCGCCCAGCACGCCGCCGCGCTCGGCGATGCGCTCGAACTCCTGCATCACCTGCTCTTCGACCAGGTCGGTCAGCTCGTCGATGATGAACGCGCCCTGGTTCGGGTTCTCGTTCTTCGCCAGGCCCCATTCGCGGTTGATGATCAGCTGGATCGCCAGTGCGCGGCGGACCGATTCGTCGGTCGGGGTGGTGATCGCTTCGTCATACGCATTGGTGTGCAGCGAGTTGCAGTTGTCGTAGATCGCGATCAGCGCCTGCAGCGTGGTGCGGATGTCGTTGAAGTCGATCTCCTGCGCGTGCAGCGAGCGGCCCGAGGTCTGGATGTGGTACTTCAGCTTCTGGCTGCGCTCGTTGGCACCGTACTTGTCGCGCATCGCGACCGCCCAGATGCGGCGCGCCACGCGGCCCAGCACCGTGTATTCCGGGTCCATGCCGTTCGAGAAGAAGAAGGACAGGTTCGGCGCGAAATCGTCGATGTGCATGCCGCGCGCGAGATACGCTTCGACAAACGTGAAACCGTTCGACAGCGTGAAGGCCAGCTGCGAGATCGGGTTCGCGCCCGCTTCGGCGATGTGGTAGCCCGAGATCGACACCGAGTAGAAATTGCGCACCTGGTGGTGGACGAAGTATTCCTGGATGTCGCCCATCACCTTCAGCGAGAACTCGGTCGAGAAGATGCAGGTGTTCTGGCCCTGGTCTTCCTTCAGGATGTCGGCCTGCACGGTGCCGCGCACGTTCATCAGGACCCAGTCCTTGATCTTCTGCGCTTCGTCGTCGGTCGGCTGGCGATGGTTGTCCGCCACGAACTTGTCGATCTGCTGGTCGATGGCGGTGTTCATGAACATCGCCAGGATGGTCGGGGCCGGGCCGTTGATGGTCATCGAGACCGAGGTCGACGGGCTGCACAGGTCGAAGCCGTCATACAGCACCTTCATGTCGTCCAGGGTCGCGATCGACACGCCCGAGTTGCCGACCTTGCCGTAGATGTCCGGACGCAGCGCGGGGTCGGCGCCGTACAGGGTCACCGAGTCGAAGGCGGTCGACAGGCGCTTGGCGTCCATGCCGGTCGAGACCAGCTTGAAGCGCTTGTTGGTGCGGAAGGCGTCGCCTTCGCCCGCAAACATGCGGGTCGGGTCTTCGCCTTCGCGCTTGAAGGCGAACACGCCGGCGGTGTAGGGGAAGGAGCCCGGCACGTTTTCCAGCATCAGGAAGCGCAGGACTTCGCCGTGGTCTTCGAACTTCGGCAGCGCGACCTTGCGGATCGGGTTGCCCGACAGGGTCTTGGCTACCAGCCGGGTACGGATTTCCTTGTCGCGGATTTTGACGACGTAGTCGTCGCCCGCATAGGCGGCCTGCATGTCCGGCCACATGGCCAGCAGCTTCTTGGCGCTGCCTTCCATGGCGTTGTCACGCTCGGTGATCAGGTCGTCCAGGACTACCTCACGATTGGCGGCAGCCAGCATGCGCTTGGTTTCGCTCAGCTGCTGGCGCTCGCGCGCCAGTTGCACCTGCTTCTTGACGTTGCGGTGATAGCCGCGCACGGTATCGGCGATCTCGGCCAGGTAACGGGCGCGCGCCGGCGGGACGATCACGTTCTTGCCGCTCGAGTATTTTTGCGATGGCGCGGCCAGGCGGCTTGCCTCCACCTGCAGTCCCAGCTCGGCCAGTTTCGGCAGCAGGCCGTGGTACAGGGCGGTGACGCCATCGTCGTTGAAGCGCGATGCCTGGGTGCCGTACACCGGCATCTCGTCCGGCTGGCGGCTCCACAGTTCGCGGTTGCGCTGGTACTGTTTGGAGACGTCGCGCAGCGCGTCCTGGGCGCCCTTGCGGTCGAATTTATTAATGGCGATGAAGTCGGCGAAGTCGAGCATGTCGATCTTCTCGAGCTGCGAGGCGGCGCCGAATTCCGGGGTCATCACATACATCGAAGTGTCGACGTGCGGCACGATGGCGGCGTCGCCCTGGCCGATGCCCGAGGTCTCGACGATCACCAGGTCGAAGCCGGTCACCTTGCAGGCGGCGATCACGCTAGGGAGCGCTTGCGAGATCTCGGAACCGGCTTCGCGGGTAGCGAGCGAGCGCATGAACACGCGCGCCTGGCCGTTCCAGGGATTGATCGCGTTCATGCGGATGCGGTCGCCCAGCAGGGCGCCGCCCGACTTGCGGCGCGACGGGTCGATCGAGATGACGGCGATGTTCAGGCGGTCGCCCTGGTCCAGGCGGATGCGGCGGATCAGTTCATCGGTCAGCGAGGATTTGCCCGCGCCGCCGGTGCCGGTGATGCCGAGGACCGGCGCCTTGACGCTGTCGGCGGCTTCGACGATCTGCTTGCGCAGGCCTTCGTCGGCCTTGCCGTTCTCCAGCGCGGTGATCAGCTGGGCCAGCGGGCGATGGCGCGCGGCGATGTCGCCCTGTTGCAAGGCGTCGATCGAGGTCGGGGCGTAGGACGACAGGTCGACGTCGCAGCTTTCCAGCATCGAGCGGATCATGCCGACCAGGCCCATGCGCTGGCCGTCTTCCGGGCTGAAGATGCGGGTGACGCCATAGGCGTGCAGTTCTTCGATCTCGCTCGGGACGATCACGCCGCCGCCGCCGCCGAACACCTTGATGTGGGCGCCGCCGCGCTGGCGCAGCAGGTCGATCATGTACTTGAAGTATTCGACGTGGCCGCCCTGGTAGCTCGAAATGGCGATGCCTTGCACGTCTTCGGCCAGGGCCGCGGTGACGACTTCGTCGACCGAGCGGTTGTGGCCGAGGTGGATCACTTCGGCGCCATTCGACTGCAGGATGCGGCGCATGATGTTGATCGAGGCGTCATGGCCGTCGAACAGCGAGGCGGCGGTGACGAAACGCACCTTGTTGGCCAGCTTCGGCTGCTCCGGCAGGTCGAGTTTCGCGGCGGGGGTGATGTCGTTCATTGGATTGGGTCCTTGGGAGTTCGGGAGGACAGGGGTATCTCGGTACGGTATATGACGTTAACGTTAACGTCAAGAAGGCTACGTGTCTATGAACGTCGTTCCGGCGAAGGCCGGAACCCAAGTTTGTTGCGAGCCAATCAAATGATTGTGGATCGCGGCGAAGAAATTGGATCCCGGCCTGCGCCGGGATGACGTTGTTTAGCGTTAGTGCTTATTCACGCAGCACGGCGTTTGACGTTGCCGGAGAGCAGCTCAGCCTTGCGCGCACGGAACTCGGCCACGGCCTTTTCCTTCACGTGGCCGAAACCGCGGATCTGCTCGGGCAGCGAAGCCAGTTCGATCGCTTCGAGATAATTCGAAGCGTCGAGCCTGGCGACCAGCGCTTCCACCATCTCGCGGTATTCCACGATCAGTGCACGCTCCATCTTGCGCTCCGCGGTCTTGCCGAAGACGTCGAAGGCGCCGCCGCGCAGGCCTTTCATTTTGGCCAGCAGCTTGAAGGCGCCGAACATCCAGGAGCCGTACTGCGCCTTGACCATGTGGCCCTTGGCGTCCTTCTTGGCAAACATCGGCGGCGCCAGGTTGAACTTCAGGGAGAAGTCGCCTTCGAACTGGGTCTTGAGCTGCTCGACGAAGCGGCCGTCGGTGTACAGGCGCGCCACTTCATACTCGTCCTTGTAGGCCATCAGCTTGGCGTAGCTCTTCGCCACCGCCATCGACAGCTTGTTGCCCAGGCCTTGCGCCGATTCGGCCGCGCGCACGCGCTCCACCAGGTTCTTGTAGACCTCCGCATAAGCGGCGTCCTGGTAGCCGGTCAGGTGCTCGACGCGCTTCTTGATGACGCTGTCCAGGCTTTGCGGCATCTGCACCACGATGGCTTGCGCGGGAATCGCCTGCTTCTCGACGCGCTTGACGTCCACCGCTGCGCGGCGGCCCCACAGGAAGCTCATCTTATTGGACGCGACGGCCACGCCGTTCAGCTCGATCGCGCGCAGCAGGGCGGCTTCAGTCAAGGGGATGCGGCCCTTCTGCCACGCGTAACCCATCAGGAACAGGTTCGTCGCGATCGAGTCGCCCATCAGCGCGGTCGCCAGCTTGGTCGCATCGACGAAGTCGACACCCGACTCCCCGCCTACGGCTTCCAGGATCAGGGAGCGCACGTCGCCGGACGGGAATTCCCAGTCGCGCTGCTGGGCAAAGGTGCCGGTCGGCTGCTCGTGCAGGTTGACGATGGCCAGGGTGCGGCCCTGGCGCATCTTGGAGACCGCATCGGCGGCGCCCGTGGTCAGGATGTCGCAGCCGAGGATCAGGTCCGCTTCGCCGGTGGCGATGCGCTGGGCGCGCAGGCGGTCCGGGGTGGCGGCGATCTTGACGTGGGACGTGACGGAACCGTTCTTCTGGCTCATGCCGGTCATGTCCAGCACCGACGCGCCCTTGCCTTCCAGGTGGGCGGCCATGCCCATCAGCGCGCCGACGGTGATCACGCCGGTGCCGCCGATGCCGTTGATCAGGATGTTGTACGGATGCTCGACGCTCGGCAGCGCCGGCTCGGGCAGAGCGCCCCAGCCGACTTCGCTGCCGCTCTTCGACACGCCGGTCTTGCTCTTCTTGAGCGTGCCGCCTTCGACGGTGACGAAGCTCGGGCAGAAGCCTTTCGCGCACGAGTAGTCCTTGTTGCACGAGGACTGGTCGATCTGGCGCTTGCGGCCGAATTCCGTTTCCTTCGGCAGGATCGAGACGCAGTTCGACTGGATGCCGCAATCGCCGCAGCCTTCGCACACGGCCTCGTTGATCACCATGCGCTGGTTCGGATCCGGGAACTCGTTTTTCTTGCGGCGGCGGCGCTTCTCGGCGGCGCAGGTCTGGTCGTAGATGATGACCGTGACGCCCGGCAGTTCGCGCAGCTCGCGCTGGACATCGTCCATGTGCTTGCGGTCGTGCAGAGTGACCATGGCCGGCAGGTTCGAGCGGTCGGCATAGCGCGACAGGTCTTCGGTCACCAGCGCGATGCGTTTCACCCCCTCGGCCGCCATCTGCTGGGCGATGTACGGCACCGATGTCGTGCCGTCGACCGGCTGGCCGCCGGTCATGGCGACCGCGTCGTTGTACAGGATTTTATAAGTGATGTTGACCTTGGCCGACACCGCCGCGCGGATCGCCAGGTAGCCCGAGTGGAAATAGGTGCCGTCGCCCAGGTTCTGGAACACGTGCGGCACCTTGGAGAACGCGGCCTGGCCGATCCAGGGCGTGCCTTCGCCGCCCATGTGGGTGGTCAGCTTGTTCATCTCCGGGTAGATCGAGGTCGCCATGACGTGGCAGCCGATGCCGGCCAGCGCGAAGGAACCGTCCGGCACCTTGGTCGAGGTGTTGTGCGGGCAGCCGGAGCAGTAGAAGGCCGGGCGGAAGGGCGTGGTGATCGCCTTCTGCAGCACGGCGTCCTTGGCTTCGAGGAAGGCCAGGCGCGCTCGGATCAAATCGCGGGTGGTGTCATCGGAGACCAGGCGCGCGATACGGCCGGCGATCACGCGCGCCACCTGCGCCACCGAGAAGTCGGCTTTCGGCGGCAGCAGCCAGTCGCCGCGCGGCGCGACCCATTCGCCCTTGTCGTCGAACTTGCCGACGATGTGCGGGCGGACGTCGTCGCGCCAGTTGTACAGCTGTTCCTTGAGCTGGTACTCGACGACCTGGCGCTTCTCTTCGACCACCAGGATCTCTTCCAGCCCCTGCGCGAATTCGCGCACGCCCTCCGGCTCCAGCGGCCAGATCATCGCCACCTTGTACAGGCGCAGGCCGACCTTCTCGGCCATCGCTTCGTCGATGCCCAGTTCTTCCAGCGCTTCCAGCACGTCCAGGTAGGACTTGCCCGAGGCGATGATGCCCAGCTTGGCGTTGGGGCTGTCGATGGTGGTGCGATTGAGCTTGTTTTCTCTGGCGTAGGCCAGGGCCGCGTAGATCTTGTAGTCCTGCATCAGCGCTTCCTGGGCGCGCGCCTGCTGGCCCAGCGGGACCGACGACAGCCTGGTATTCAGTCCGCCTTCCGGCATCGTGAAGTCTTTCGGATACTTGACCTCGACGCGGAAGGGGTTGGCGTCGACCGAGGCGCTCGATTCGACTGTGTCGGCCAGCGCCTTGAAGGCCACCGCGCAGCCAGAGTAGCGCGACATGGCCCAGCCATGCACGCCGAGGTCCAGGTATTCCTGCACGTTGCAGGGGTAGAGCACCGGGATCATGCAGGCCGAGAAGATGTGGTCGGACTGGTGCGGCAGGGTCGAGGAGTAGGCGCCATGGTCGTCGCCGGCCACCAGCAGCACGCCGCCGTGCTTGCTTGTTCCGGCATGGTTCATGTGCTTGAAGACGTCGCCGCAGCGGTCCACGCCCGGGCCTTTGCCGTACCACATGGCGAACACGCCATCGTATTTGCTTGGTCCGATCAGGTCGACGGTCTGGGTGCCCCAGACGGCGGTGGCGGCCAGGTCTTCGTTCACGCCGGGGACGAACTGTACGTGGCTGGCTTCCAGGTGGCCCTTGGCCTTCCACAGGGTCTCGTCAAGGCCGCCGAGCGGCGAGCCGCGGTAGCCGGACACGAAGCCGGCGGTGTTCAGGCCGGCGGCGGCATCGCGCTCGCGCTGCATCATCGGCAGGCGCACCAGGGCCTGGATACCGGACAGGAAGATGTTGCCGGTCCTGGCGGTGTATTTGTCGTCGAGGGTAACGGTGGTCAGGCGGGACGAATAGTCCGGCGTCGCCGCTTGTGGCGTGACGGTATCAGGCATGGGTGTCTCCAGAATCGTGAATCGGGTGTTCCGGGCTGGCTGCCGGGTAGGCAGGGCGGATGGAACGGGGTCGCGGTAGCGACAAGGCGTGCTAAGGCACTTTTATTCGCGTGGAGTGTAGGGACTTCGACCCGCCAGGGCCAATAGGGAATGCGGATGGGGGTATAAGTAAATCTGATGACCGTTATGCGACCAGCCGCGCGCCTGGCCAGGCGCCGCGTTCACACAGGTCTTCGGTCACTTCGCGCACCAGTTTCGCGATCGCCGCTGAGGCATTCGTCAGCGGGATATTCCGTGAGGCGCACAGGGTCACGCGGCGCGTCACCGCCGGCTCGCCCACCGGCCAGGCGGCCATCGCGCCGCGTTCGATGTCGGCCAGCAGCGGCGCGACCGGCAGCAGGGTAGCGCCCAGGTCGGCCAGCAGGGCGGAGCGCAGAATGGCGAGCGAATTGATTTCGAGGACAGTGCCGAGCGCCAGGCCGGCGCCTTGCGCCGCCTGCTCGACCAGCGGCCGCACGCCGTGCTGGCGCGCCGGCAGGATCAGGGTGCTGGCCAGGGCCTCGCGCAGGCTCAGCCTGTCCACCGTCGGTGCGAAGTGCGAGCCGGCCCGGCAGATGAACATCAGGTCTTCCTCGACCAGCGCGGTGGCGGTGAATTGCCCGGCCGGGACGACCTCGAACAGCACCGCCAGGTTCAGGCGGCCCGACTTGAGCTGTTCGGTGAGGCTGCCCGAGATTTCCTCGGTCAGTTGCAGGGTGATTTCCGGATACCTGGCCCGGGTGGCCTTCAGGAGCGGCAGCGCCAGCGCGCCCGAAATACTGTGCGGCAGGCCGAGCGACACGCTGCCCGAAGGCCGCGTGGTCGACTGCACCACCGCCGAACGGGCATCGGCCACCTGCTTGAGGATGGCCTGCGCGTGTTCATAGAAGATCTTGCCGGCGTCGGTGCTGACGACGCCATGGGCCGAGCGGTGCAGCAGCTGCGCGCCCAGTTCCTCTTCGAGCTGGCGCAGCTGCTGGGTCAAGGCCGGCTGCGCCACGTGCAGGACCAGCGCGGCGCGCGATAGCGAGCCGTGATCGACAATGGCGACGAAATACCGGAGTTGACGAAGTTCCATCCTGCAGTGTTGTGTCCAGCAAGCAACAAATAATGATTGTCTGTAACAAAATTGTTATACTGCCCCGCGGCCAATGGGCGCCGACATTATTACAGAGCAGAGTAGCGACATGTTGAAAAAGGTGGATGCATCGCAGCTGAGGATTGGTATGTATATCCACGATCTCGATTGCGGCTGGATGGACCATCCGTTCGTGCGCGCCCGTTTCGAGCTCACCACGGACGAAGAAATCTACAAGATCCGCAATGCCAAGATCCGCGCTGTCGTCATCGACTGCAGCAAGGGCCTCGACGTGGACGACGCGCCGACCCTGGCGCAGGCCGACGCCGCCACCGAAGCGGAAGTGACGGCGATCGCCGCCGCGCCGCGGATCGTCACCCGCGTGTCCCTGGGTGAAGAGCTGCAGCGTGCCGTGCATATCCGCAAGCAGGCCGCCGGCCTGGTGCGCACCGTGATGGCCGACGCCCGCCTCGGCAAGGCCGTCGAGCTGGACAAGGTGGGGCCGGTCGTGGAGAGCGTGACCGAATCGATCCTGCGCAATTCCGGCGCGCTGCTGGGCCTCCTGCGCATCAAGAACAAGGACGACTACACCTTCCTGCATTCGGTCAGCGTCTGCGCGCTGCTGGTCGCGTTCTGCCGTTCGCGCAAGATGGACGAGGACACGATCTACCAGGCCGGCCTGGGCGGCCTGTTGCACGACACCGGCAAGGCGCTGGTGCCGGACAGCATCCTGAACAAGCAGGGCCGCCTGACCGACGAGGAATTCGACATCATCAAGCGCCACCCGCGCGACGGCTACGACATCCTGGCCAAGACCCCGGAGATCGGCCCGATCCCGCTCGACATCACGCTGCATCACCACGAGCGGCGCGACGGCAGCGGCTATCCGGACAAGCAGGGCGAAGGCAGCATCAGCGAACTGGCGCAGATGGCGGCGATCGTCGACGTCTACGACGCCATCACCTCGGACCGCTGCTACCACAAGGGCATGTCGGCGGCCGAAGCGCTGCGCAAGATCTACGAGTGGAGCAAGTTCCACTTCAACCCCACGCTGGTCCAGGAGTTCATGCGCTGTGTCGGCATCTACCCGGTCGGCACCCTGGTGCTGCTCGAATCCGGCCGCCTGGGCGTGGTAATCGAGCCGCACGAAACCAGCCTGCTGACGCCGAAGGTCAACGTGTTCTTCAGCACCAAGAGCCAAGGCTACATCAAGCCGCAGACCCTCGACCTGTCCAAGCAGCTCGGCTTCGGCGGCGGCGACAAGATCCTGCGCCACGAGTCGGCCGAGAAGTGGAACGTCAATCCGCTGCAGTTCATGAACATCGCCTGAGCTCCAGGCCGCGCCTCACAAGCCGCCCGCGCAGCGCAAGGTCGTCCCGGTGACGTAGGACGCGGCGGGCGACAGCATCCACAGCACCGCTTCCGCGATCTCGTCGGGCGT
Organism: Massilia sp. UBA6681; assembly: GCF_002454935.1. Classification (NCBI taxonomy): domain Bacteria; kingdom Pseudomonadati; phylum Pseudomonadota; class Betaproteobacteria; order Burkholderiales; family Oxalobacteraceae; genus Massilia; species Massilia sp. UBA6681. The sequence goes on along the minus strand of NZ_DKJX01000098.1, from coordinate 52,886 downwards.
GGCCAGGCGCCCCATCGGGATGGCCGGCGCCACGCGCTCCGGCCGGCCCGGCTCGCCGGCCGCCGCATGGATGCCGGTCAGCGTCGAACCGGGCGCCACCGCGCACACACGGATACCCTCCGGCGCCATCTCGCGCGCCAGTCCCAGCGTGAAGCTCTCGACCGCCGCCTTGCTGGCGGCGTAGTGCACGTACTCGCGAGGGCTGCCGGTGCTGGCCGCGATCGAGGACAGGTTGACGATCACCCCGCGCGTGCCATGGCGCCGGAAGGCGTCGATCGCCGCGCGGCAGCAGTGCATGGTGCCGTACACGTTGGTGCGGAATACCGCTTCGATGGTGGCGGGATCGGTATCCATGAAGCGCGCGATGCGCCCCGTGATGCCGGCATTGTTGACCAGCGCCGCAGGCGGTCCGAGTTCCTGCTCGGTGCGCGCGAACAGCTGCGCCACTTCCGCTTCGGCCGCGACGTCGGCCTGGATCGCGGCAGCCTGCCCGCCATCGGCGCGGATCGCCGCCACCAGCGCCTGCGCCGCCGCTTCGTCATGACGGTAGTTGACCGCCACCGCATGGCCGCCGGCGGCCGCCTGCCTGGCGATGGCGGCGCCGATGCCGCGCCCGGCGCCTGTCACGATCAGTACCTTGCTCATCCCGACACTCCTGTTGTGGTGGCAGGCAACTGCCTGCATACTCCTCACACTATACAAGCGAGGAAGGCGGCCATGCACCCACCCATCGAGTTCTGGTTCGAGTTCGGCAGCAACTACAGCTACCTGTCGGCCATGCGCATCGAGGCGCTCGCACGTAGCGCCTCCGTGCCGCTGCACTGGAAGCCCTTCCTGCTCGGGCCGATCTTCCGTGAACTCGGCTGGCAAAGCTCGCCCTTCGCGGAGCAGAAGGAGAAAGGCGAGTACGTCTGGCGCGACATGGCGCGCCGCGCCGCGAAATACGGAATTCCTTTTACGCGTCCCTCGGCCTTCCCGCGCCGGGCCCTGCTGCCGATGCGGGTCGCGCTGCTCGGCGCGCAGCAAGCCTGGATGGGCGAATACTGCCGCCGCATCATGCTGCGCAACTGGTCCGAGGATGCCGACATCGACGATGCCGGCGCCGTGCTGGCGGCGCTGGAGGGGCTGGTCGCCGAGCCGGAAGCGGTGCTGCGCGAGGCGGAAGGGGAGGCCAACAAGGCGGCACTGCGCGCGCAGACCGCGGCCGCACGCCGCTTGGGGCTCTTCGGTGCGCCTACCTTCATCGTGCAGGGCGAGCTGTTCTGGGGCGATGACCGCCTGGAAGACGCTCTTGAATTCGCGCAGGCCCGGCAGGCGCCCTAGAAGAACTCGGCGGTGTCGTTGGTGGCGACGGTCTGCAGCAGGCCGTTCGCCACCAGTTCCTCGTAATGGCAGGCGCGGTTGCGGCCGTTGGCCTTGGCGAAGTACAGGGCCTGGTCCGCGTGGCCCAGGGTCACGACCGGCGAATCGGTGGCGCTGATGCTGGTGAAGCCGACGCTCACGGTGACGCGGCCTACCTGGGGGAATACGTGCGCCTCGACGTTGGTGCGGAAGCGGTCGATGATCTTGCGGGCATTCTCGAGCGTGGTCGAACGCAGCAGCACCACGAACTCTTCGCCGCCGAAGCGGAACACGCGGTCCTGCGAACGGAACGAGGACTGCAGCAGGTTCGCGACGAGGATTAGCACTTCGTCGCCGTACAGGTGGCCGAAGCGGTCGTTCACCATCTTGAAATGGTCGACGTCGACCACGGCCAGCCACTGCTTTTCCTCGGCCCCGTGCTGGCGCCGTTCCAGCTGGCCCGGCACCAGGGGTTCGGTGTCGCCGCTGTGCAGCATGCGCGCCAGCTGGTCGTCGAAGGTCTTGCGGTTCAGTAGTCCGGTGAGCGAGTCGCGCTCGCTGTAGTCGAGCAGGTTCTGGAAATTGCGGTAGACGCCGACGATTCCGCTGATCGTATGGATCGATTCGGCGGTGAAGCCTTGTGCGTGCACGATCTCGAGGCAGGTATCGGCCTTGTCGCCGAACCAGATCGGCAGCCACAGGCGGCGCAGGCCGTCGCGGCCCAGGCCTTCGGCACGCGAATCATGATGTTCGAGGCAGTGCGCCAGTTCGGGAAAGGCCGAGAGCGGCTCGCCCGGGCTGCCGCTATCGTGCTGCTCTTCCGGGCAGGCGACGCCGCCGGCGCGGATGCAGGCGCGCGAACGCACGAATCTCTGCCCGCAGACCGTCGTGATGGTCAAGACCCGGGTCTGCAGCGCGCCCGCCAGTTCCTGTACCGCCGAAATCACGGAGATGTCGAGCATCGTGTGATCGCGGTGGCCAGTCATGTCCACCATGTGTCGCAGCAGGGAATCCATGTCGGTTTTTTTCAGAAACGCAGAGAAACTGAGTCAAGCAAGAGCACGGCCGGGTTGGTAGTACGGCTGCCGCTTTTTTAGGCGGGCAAGAGGGACAGCATAAAGCGTTTTTGTATTGTAGGCAACTATTCTTAACAATATTTATCTTTTTAATGCCCGGAAGGTAATGCTTGGTGGCCGTCTGCTTGTGCACGCGCAAGTCCATGCAGAAACACGAATTTCCACATGGCAAGCTTGCCCGACGTCAACTTGCCGTGCGGCACTATTCGGTACAGTGAACTCACTGACAGACGCAGTCGAAAGCAGCAAAAGACGGGGCCCCGTCTGTCAGTAAGACCCAGTAGTAGATGTTCCATCAACCATCACAAGGAGTTCATCATGAGCACCATTACCTCCGCCATCAAAACCTTCATTGCCGATGAAAACGGGGTGACGGCCATCGAATACGGCCTGATCGCTGCACTGGTCGGCATTGCGTTGGCAGGGGCTGCCGAGGCTCTCGGCGCTGATATTACCGCGCTGTTCAACAAGATTGGCGAAGAGCTGAACCCGACTCCGCCTGCAGGCCCTTAATATCGCTAACGCCTCCGGTGCCATTCGGCCCCGGGGGTTTTTTTTTGTGAGACGATCATGGTTGTCGCACCTTACCTCGACATACTGCTCCTGCTGCTCGTAGCCGTCGCTGCGATCAACGACCTCGCAAGCCGACGTATTCCGAATCTCCTGCTGCTGACAGGCCTTATCGCCGCCTTGTCCCTTCACGCAGTATCACCGCAGCCCGGCGCAGCCTTGCTGGCCTGTTTCGGTGGTGCCGCCGTCGGACTGCTGGTTTTTCTTCCTTTCTACCTGATGCGCGGCATGGCCGCCGGCGACGTCAAGATGATGGCCACGGTAGGCGCCTTCACCGGTCCGGCGGCTGCCTTGCACATCGCGATCTTCGCCTGGTGCGCCGGTGGTGTGATGGCCCTGGCCTTCATCCTTTTCCAGGGCCGCTTGCGGCTGGCGCTGACCAACGTCTGGAGCATGGTGCGCCAGGCTGCCTTGCGTCTTCCCATCACAAGAATGGAGGCGCAGCCGAGCGCCGGTTCGATACCTTACGGCGTCGCGATTGCCGCCGGGACGATCTACTTCCTGATGAGCCGTTAAGCCCTGTTTTTGGTGTTCCCGCTTCCTTGCCGGAAGTCAAACGGGGAGGGGGAAGCGATGGTTAGAATCAATTTAACAAATGTAAGAAATATCCGCACCTCATCAGGAGGTTTCCTTATGGAAGTGTTTTCGCCACCCAGGCCAAGCGCTCCTTGCGACGCGCGGCCGGCAGCTGGAGCCGGCAGCGGACCCGAGGCCGATCCCGCTCCGGTCCTGCCGCGCCAGCCACGCACAGTGCGGGATACCGGCCTCGACGCGCGTCTGGTCACCGCACTCACGGTCAAGATCATGCATGCCAGCGGCAAGATTCCGCTATCGCTCCTTACCGGACGGCTGCGCCTGTCGGTCAGCGTGGTGCGTGAAGTGCTGCAGGGGCTGGTTGCGGAGCAACTGGCCGAGGTGGCCTGGCAAGGCGATTCCGACATCGACGTGCATTACCAGCTGACCGCCTTCGGGCTGCGCGCTGCTGCCGAGTACCTGGCGGAATCGCGCTATATCGGGCCGGCCCCGGTGACGCTCGACGCTTACCGCAGCGTCGTGGAAAAGCAGTCGCTGCGCCAGCCCGGCGCCCCCCGCGTCACGCCCACAGAGCTGCAGGCCACCCTGGCGGAGGACGGCATCGATCCCGCGGTGCAGGAGTTGATCGGTGCGGCGCTGCATTCGAACCGTCCGCTGATGCTGTACGGTCCTTCCGGCAGCGGCAAGACGAGCCTGGCGCGCAAGTTCGCGCGGCTGCGCCAGGAGCCGGTGGCCATTCCGTACGCGGTGCTGGTCAACCACGAGATCGTGCAGATATACGCTCCGGACCTGCATCCCGCGCCGCTGCAGCCGCGCGCCCTGGAAGAACGGCGCAGCTGCGACGCGCGCTGGGTACTGTGCCAGCGCCCGCTGGTGCATGTGGGCGCCGAACTGGCGTGCGACATGCTGGAACTGCGCATCGACGCCGCCAGCGGCGTGCTGCGTGCACCGCCGCACTTGCTGGCCAACAATGGACTGCTGGTGCTCGATGACATCGGCCGCCAGCGGGTGCCGGCTGCCGAGGTGCTGCACCGCTGCCTGGGCGCGCTCGAGAGCGGCACCGACCATGTCGCGGTGCCGGGTGGGGCCAGCCATGCCCTGCCGTTCGACGTGTCCCTGGTGCTGGTCACGAGCCTGGCGCCGCAGGCGGTGCTGGATGAATCCTGCATGCGCCGCGTCGGCTACCGGATTCCCGTGGGCCCGCTTTCCGAAGCCGGCTACCGCGCGCTGCTGCGGCGCCAGTGCCGGATGCGCGGCATCGAGGCCGACGACGACGCGGTCGATTACCTGATCAACGAACTGCACCGCCGCACCCGGCGTCCGTTGCTGGCTGCCTGGCCGCATGAGCTGCTGGGCCGGATTGCCGACTTCGCCGGGTTCGCCGACCACACGCCACGTCTCGACGTGAATAGCGTGGTCCAGGCGTGGAGCAGCCTGTTCGGTTCTTGCGCGGCGCTCGAACCCGGTAACCTGGGAGATGCTCGATGAAAAACAAGCGTGCCGTGATCGTGATGACGCTCGCGATCCTGTTCGGCCTGACGGCCGTCCTGCTGGCCTCGCGCTGGCTGCTGACACAACCGGCCAAGCGCGCCGATCACATCGTGGTGGCGGGGGCCGACATCAGCATCGGCCAGCGCCTGACGCCCGAGATGCTCAAGCTGGTCGAATGGCCGGCCCACAGCGTGCCGAAAGGCGCGTTCGACGATCCGCAGAAGCTTGGCGGCCGGGTGCTCAAATCGAGCATCCTGATGGGTGAGCCCCTGAGCGAGGCCAAGCTGGCCCCGGTCGGCACGGTGGGCGGCCTGTCGGCCCTGATCACCGAGGGCAAGCGCGCCATCACGGTTCGCGTCAACGACGTGATCGGCGTGGCCGGTTTCGCGCTACCCGGCAACTACGTCGACATCATCGTCAGTACCCAGACCGAGACCAAGGCGCAGGACGGACAGCAACGCGAGCGAAGCATCTCCAAGATCGTGCTGGAACGGATCCTGGTGCTAGCGGTGGCGCAGGAAGTCAACCGCGACGAGACCAAACCGAAGGTCGTGAATGCCGTCACGCTCGAAGTCACGCCCGAGCAGGCCGAAAAGCTCGACCTGGCGCGCAGCGTCGGAACCCTGTCGCTGGCGCTGCGCAACCAGATCGACCCGGCTCCGGCCGAGACCCTTGGCGCCACCAAGGAGAACCTGTTGCCGGCGCCGGCCTCGCCCGTGCGGGCCGTGGCGATGCCGGTACGCGCACCCCGGCCGCAGGCGCAGGCGCCGCGTCCGGTCCCTGCAGCGGCACCGCGGCGCGACTGCGTCAAGGTCATCAATGGCCTGCACGCTTCACAAGAATGCTTCTGACCTTATCGATCCGGGATGGATGCCATGAACAGACGCCTCAATCTTGCACGGTTTGCCGCTGGCCTGGCGCTGGCCGCCGCCGCGCCTTCCCAAGCGGCTTCCGCAGCCAAGCCTGCAGCTGCCGCTCCCGCCAAACCAGCTGACAGTGCCGCTGCCAAACCGGCAGCCGCCAAGCAAGCGGAAACGCGTTCCCAGCCCGCGATGGGCTGCAGCGGCGAAGCCGCGCGCCCTGCCACGCTGTCGCTCAACATGGGCAAGTCCACCATGCTGCGCCTGCCCGAGCGGGTGCTCAACCGCAGCGTCGGCAATCCGGCGATCGTGCAGGCGATGCTGGTGTCGCCGGACACGCTGTACATCGCCGCTGTCGACGTCGGCACCACCAACATGATCGTGCAGGGAAAAAGCGGCTTGTGCAGCGTGGTCGACATCGTGGTCGCGATGGACCCCGCCGTACTGCAGGCGACCCTGGCCGCAGCAATGCCCGAGGAAAAGGATATACGGGTGATGGCCGCCGCCGATTCGCTGGTGCTGACCGGCACCGTCAGCGACGCCGGCGCGCTCACCCGCGCGGTCGAGCTGGCGACGGCGTATGTGCGGCGTCCGCTGCGCCAGCTGCCGTCCGCCGACAAGGCCAATGATAACGACGGCGTCATTCCGCTGGCCAACAACAACGGCGGGGGCAGCGCCGGCGGCGCCGCCGCGGCAGCCACGCGCGTGATCAACCTGCTCAATGTCAGCGCACCCCAGCAAGTGCAGCTTGAAGTCAAGGTGGCCGAGGTGTCGAAGACCCTGCTCGAGCGGCTCGAGACCGACGCGGCGTTCAGCTTCGGCTCGGGCAGCTGGACTACCCGGCTGGTGTCGAATTTCCTGACCGGACGGACAACCAACGGCATTCGCTTCGACAAGGACAACGGCAACCGGCTGGTGGGGGCGGCCGATAAACAGGACGGCCTGGTGCGCGTGCTGGCCGAGCCGAACGTACTGGCCATCAGCGGCCAGGAGGGCACCTTCCTGGCCGGCGGCAAGTTCTACATCCCGGTTGCCCAGGACAACAACAAGGTCACGCTTGAGGAAAAGGAATTCGGCGTCGGCCTGCGCTTTACCCCGACCGTCCTGTCGGGGGGACGCATCAACCTGAAGGTGGCGCCGGAAGTGTCCGAGCTGTCGCGCGAAGGGATCGGCGTGTCGGCGTTCGGCATTACCGGCAGTTCGATCCTGCCGGTCGTGACCACGCGCCGCGCCAGCACCACCGTGCAGCTGTATGACGGCCAGAGCTTCGCCATCGGCGGCCTGGTGAAGAACAACCTGGTGGCCAGCCTGAAGGGCCTGCCGATGCTGGGCGAAGTCCCGGTGCTGGGCGCGCTGTTCCGCAGCACCGACTTCCAGCAGGACCGCACCGAACTGGTGTTCGTGATCACCGCGCGGCTGGTCAAGCCGATCGCGGGCGCCGGTTATTCGCTGCCGACCGACAAGGTGGGCATACCGACGCGTGGCGAGGTGATGCTCGGCGGCCGCCTCGAGGGCGATGCCCCGGCCGCGACCACCGCCGCCGCGTCCACGCCGCAAGTCGCGCCCCCCGCTGCGCAGACCGCCGGCGGCTTCGAACTCAAATAGGAGGCATCCGTGAAGAACCCGACCTACTTTCTGCTGCCGGCGCTGGTGGCCGCCTGTCTGCAGGGCTGCATGCATACCACGCCGGAGTGGGACAGGCAATTCGGCACCGCCACGCGCGCCAACCTGGCCATCCAGGTGCTCGACCCGGCCGCAGCCAGCAACCGCGATCCTGCCGTCGGGGTGGACGGCCGCGCGGCCAAGGGAGCGCATGAGCGCTACCAGCGCAGCTTCGCCCAGCCGGAAGCGGCACCGGCGCCGATCTTCGTCACCGCTGGCAGCGTGCGATGAGCGCCTGCCTTCCACTTTGACCAGATGCGCCAGCAACGAGGCCCGCCATGAAAGCGCTACTTATCAGCCGCGACAGCCAGCTCTATGCGGAGATCGCCTCCCAGGGGGCGGCCCGCGTGCCGCCGCTGAACCTCGGTGCCGTTCGCGCCAGCCTGCGCGAGGCACTCGACCGCCCCGAAGCCGACACCCCGCAGCTGGTCATCATCGACGCCACCCAGACCGAACCCTCGGAAGCCCCCCTGCTTGAACGCCTTGGCCGCCAGTATCCCGAAGCCCATCTGATGCTGCTGACCGACCAGAACCATCCGGACCTCCTGATCCACGCCATGCGCGCAGGCGTGCGCGAAGTGCTGCAGCTGCCTCTGGTGCACCGTGCCTTTCACGAGTCGATGGACCGCATTTCGGCCGCGGCCGGGGTGTCGGGCCTGCGCGACGGGAAGATCCTCGCCTTCATCGCCTGCAAGGGCGGCAGCGGCGCCACCTTCATCTCGACCAATTTCGGCTACGCGCTCGCTACGCTGGCCGCCAAGAAGGTGCTGCTGATCGACCTGCACGGCCAGTTCGGCGACGCCGCGTTGTACGTGTCCGACCAGAAGCCGAGCATGACCCTGTCCGACGTCTGCGCCCAGATCGCGCGCGTGGACGGGCCCTTCCTCGATTCCTGCGTGGTCCATGTGACCCCGGGCTTTGGCGTGCTGGCCGCGGCCGACGACGCCGCCCACGCGAAGGAAGCCAAGCCGGAGCACATCGACACCATCCTGCGCGTCGCGCGCCAGCACTACGACTACGTGCTGCTCGACGTCGGCCGCCAGATCGACGCGGTGTCGCTGCGCGCCCTCGACGTCACCGACACGATCTATCCCGTGCTGCAGCTGGCGCTGCCCGACATCCGCGATGCGCGCCGCCTGCTCGACATCTTCCGCTCGCTCGGCTACGTGCTGGACCACATCCGCCTGATCGTCAACCGCTACGAAAAGGGCGGCAAGCTGCGCCTGCAGGACCTGCACGCGGCCTTGGGGTGCGAAGTGGTGCACACCTTCCCCAACGACTACGTCGCCGTCACCGACTCGGTCAACCAGGGCGTCCCGGTGCTGCAGCTGTCGCGCTCGAGCGCGGCCGCGCGCAGCCTGGCCGACATGGTCGAACTGGTGACGACGCGGCGCGTCCAGGAGAGCAGGGGACTGCTCGACCGCCTGTTCGGCCGCGGCGAAGACGACTGATCAACACGAAACAGAACGACACGGAGCCACCCATGTCCTTACGTGAACGCCTTGCGAGTACCGGTCAGGAACGCCAGCCCGGCGTGGTCGTGCCGGAAGTCGCCAACCAGGCCTATCAGGAGCTCAAGAAGCAGATGCACCAGATGATCCTGGACCGCATCGACCTCGAGCGCCTCAAGCGGCTCACCGCCGAGCAGTTCAAGCACGAGCTGGCCCTGCTGATCCAGCGCATCATCGAGGAGGAGCGCATCGTGCTGAACCAGCACGAACGCCACCACCTGGTGCTCGATATCCAGCACGAGATGCTCGGCTTCGGCCCGCTCGAGCCGCTCCTGAACGACCCGAGCGTTTCCGACATCCTGGTCAATACCGCCAGCAAGGTGTATGTCGAGCGGCGCGGCAAGCTCGAACTCACCGACATCAGCTTTCACGACAATGCCCACCTGATCAAGATCATCGAAAAGATCGTCTCGCGCGTGGGCCGGCGCGTCGACGAATCGAGCCCGATGGTCGATGCGCGCCTGCCGGACGGTTCGCGCGTCAACGCGATCATCCCGCCGCTGGCGGTGGACGGGCCGCTGCTCTCGATCCGCCGCTTCGGCTCTTCGCCGCTGTCGGTGCAGAACCTGCTCGACTATAAAAGCCTGACCCCACCCATGATCCGGGTGCTGGAGAGCCTGGGTGCGGGCAAGGTGAACATCCTGATCTCGGGCGGCACCGGCAGCGGCAAGACCACCTTGCTGAACCTGATCTCCGGGTTCATCCCGGCCACCGAGCGCGTGCTGACGATCGAGGACGCGGCCGAGCTGCAGCTGCGCCAGCCGCACGTGGTGCGCCTGGAAACGCGTCCGCCGAACATCGAAGGCAAGGGCGAGGTGACCCAGCGCGCGCTGGTGCGCAACGCGCTGCGGATGCGTCCCGACCGCATCATCCTGGGCGAGGTGCGCGGCGCCGAGGCGCTCGACATGCTGCAGGCGATGAACACCGGCCATGAGGGCTCGCTCGCGACGATCCACTCCAACACGCCGCGCGACGCGCTGTCGCGGCTGGAAAACATGGTCAGCATGGCCGGCGTCAACCTGACGGCGCGCGCGATCCGCCAGCAGATCGCTTCCGCCGTGACGGTGGTGGTGCAGGTATCGCGCCTGACCGACGGCACGCGCAAGGTGGTCAGCCTGCAGGAAATCACCGGCATGGAAGGCGACATCATCTCGATGCAGGAGATCTTCCGCTTCGAGCAGAGCGGCGTGGACGCCGACGGCAAGGTGAAAGGGCGTTTCAGCGCCACCGGCGTCCGTCCGCGCTTCGCCGAGCGCCTGAAGATGTTCGGCGTGCCGGTGCCGGAAGACACCTTCGATCCCGACCGGATTTTCGACTGAGGAGGCAGCATGGACGTGCTCTTCTACGCTTTCGTGGTATTCCTGTTCGCGGCCGCGGTCCTCGCGATCGAGGGCACCTACCTGTGGTGGATGGGCACGCATGGCGCGGCGGCGCGGCGCATCGCGCGCCGGCTGCAGGTCATGTCCGGTTCGTCCGGGCGCAGCGGCGAGCGAATCTCGATCCTCAAGCAGCGTCCCTACAGCCGCAACGCGGCCTTCGACCGCTTCCTGCACCGCATCCCGCTGGCGGACCGGATCGATGCCCTGCTGGTGCAGGCCGGCACCACCAACACGGTCGGTCAATTCCTGGCCTGGTCGCTAGGCTGCATGGCCCTCGCCGCCGTGGTGTCGCTCGGCTGGCAACTGCCGGCCGCATTGCGCGCCCTGGTGGCCCTGCTCGGGCTGGGCGTGCCGTGGGTCCTGCTGCGCCGTACGCGGCAGCGACGCCTGATCCGCATCGAGCAGCAACTGCCGGATGCCGCCGATTTCATCGCCCGCGCACTGCGCGCCGGCCACTCGTTCAGCAACGTCCTCCAGATCGTCGGCAACGAGCTGCCGGAGCCGCTCAGCGGGGAGTTCCGCATCGCCCGCGAGGAGATCAACTACGGCGCCCCGATGAACGAGGCCTTGCACGCCATGGCTGCGCGCATCCCGCTGACCGACCTGCGCTACCTGATCATCGCGGTGCTGATCCAGCGTGAATCGGGCGGCAACCTGGCCGAGATCCTGGGGAACATCAGCCAGATCATCCGCGCCCGCCTGAAACTGGTGGCACACGTGCGCGTGCTGTCAGCGGAAGGAAGAATGTCGGCGATGATCCTGACCGTGCTGCCGTTTGCCGTGCTGGGCATGATGCTGGCGATGAACCCGAAATACATCAGCGTGCTCTGGACCGACCCGAACGGCGTGCGCATGATGTGGTACGGCCTTAGCATGATGCTGGTCGGCGTCGTCTGGATGCGCAAGATCATCCGCATCCGCATCTGAGTCCGGCCCGCATCCCTCCAGAGGTGAACATGACATCCTCCCAGCTGATCTTCCTGTTTATCGTCCTGTGCGTCGTCACCGGTCTGGCCTGGCTCGGCCTGGTGCTGTTTGCGCCGCTGGCCCTGCGCGATCGCCTGCGCCGCTTCCTCGGCAATGCAGAGCAGAGCCAGCTCGATGCCGGGGGCGGCTGGGTCGAACGGGTTGCGAGCGCAGCCAAGCCCCTGACCAAGCTGTCGGTGCCCGAGGAGGGCTGGGAGAAATCCAGCCTGCGCACGCGCTTCATGAATGCCGGCTGGCGCAATCCGTCCGCCCTGTCGCTGTATTTCGCGTCGAAGACGGCGCTCGCACTGGTGCTGCCGGCACTGGTGGTGCCGCTGACCATCGTCTACAGCAAGGCGCTGCTGGGCTGGCGGATGATGGCCTTGCTGCTCACCGCGGCCGCCATCGGCTATTACCTGCCCAACATGATCCTCGAACGTATCGTGCAACGCCGCCGCCGCGAGATTTTCGAAACCATCCCCGATGCGCTGGATCTGCTCACGGTGTGCGTCGAGGCAGGCCTGAGCCTGGAGCGTGCGCTGGTCAAGGTGGCGAACGAGATCCACATCAAGAGCGCGGTGCTGGCGCAGGAATTGCAGCTCGTCCTGATGGAAATGCGCGCCGGTTTCTCCAAGGAGAAGGCGCTACGCAACTTCGCGCTGCGTTCGGGTGTCGAGGATGTCGACACGCTGGTGGCCATGCTGATCCAGTCCGAGCGTTTCGGCACCAGCGTCGGCGATGCGTTGCGCGTCCAGTCCGACAGCCTGCGTCACAAGCGCCGCATCGTGGCCGAGGAATGCGCCGCCCGCATCGGCCTGAAGCTGTTGTTCCCACTGATTTTCTGCATATTCCCCATGCTGCTGATGGTACTGCTCGGCCCCGCCATGATCCAGATTTCGCGGACCCTGGGCAAAGTGGCCGGTGCGGATTGAACACGAAGGAGCCCCCCATGCCAAGCCTTACCTTGTTCGCACGTCTGGCGCTGCTGTGCGCCGGCGCTACCCTGGCGGCCTGCGCGCCCTTCGGCGCCCGTCCCGCCTTCGACGGCGCCGCGCCGGCCGCCGACGACGCCTATCTTGCCGGCCGCAACCACCACCTGGCGCGCCGCTACGAGGAAGCGCGCGCCGCCTACCAGGCCGCGCTGCAGATGGCGCCCGCACACGTGAACGCCCGTAACGGGCTGGCCACGCTGTATGCGGAGCAGCGCGAGTTCGCCACCGCGATCGCCTTGTGGCGCGCATTGACCGAATCGCTGACGATGTCGTCCGGTCCCGGCAAGGCCTACCTGTTCAGCAACCTCGGGCAGGCCCATTTCCTCAACGCGGAATATGACGATGCGCTGGTCGCGCTCGAGAAAGCCTGCCTGCTCGACCCGCTCAACCACCGTTCCTGGCAACTGCTGGGCGAAACCTTGCGCAAGCTCGGGCAGGAAGAGCGCGCGCAGCAGATGCTGAGCCAGGCGGATGCCTTGCGCGCCCACGACCTGCGCGCGGACTATGCCGCTGCCGGCAGCCAGAGCCAGGTGGCGGCGATCGACCGCGCGCTCAAGGCGCCGGCGCGCGAGGAGGCGGGCTGGAGCCAGGTGCAGCTGCTCGTCGGCGCGGATGGCATGCTGGAGCTGCGCCGCGCTCCGCCGCCGGCAGGCCCGTCCGCTCCGGCAAGGCTGCCGGAACCGGCGCCGGCGCCGGCCACGCCGGGGCGGGACGCGCCACTCCTCGCGCTGGTAGAGATGCGCAATGGAAATGGCGTCTCGGGCATGGCACGCTCGCTGGCACGCCAGGTCGGCACGGGCGGGCTGAAAGTGACGCGCCTGTCGAACCAGAAGGGTTTCGGCGTGCGCCAGACCCGCATCGAATATGAAGCGGCCTACCGCGAGGCGGCCGAACGCCTGGCCAGCCGCTTCGGCAGCGCGCAGCTGCAGGAGGTGCCCAGCTGCGCCCCCGCCAACCTGCGCGTGGTGCTCGGGCGCGACGTCGCCCACCGGGGTTTCGCCTTGCGTCCTGCGGCCCCGGCTGGCGATGCGGCAGCGCCGGTACTGGCATTGAACAAAGCTGACTAAAAAAAGGTCCGTCTGCACGTTTGGCCGGCATCAAACGTCGACCGCTGGTACCCGAGAGAATGGGCTGGTCTGCCTTCTCTTGGGAGCCCTCCATGAACCTTTCCTACCGCATCCATCTGATCCTGCTCGGCGTGGTACTGGCTATCCTCAGTGCCTGCGCGCCGTCCGGCACGCACCGCGGCACCGGTGAATACATCGACGATGCCGCCATCACCACCCGGGTCAAGACCGCTTTGGCCACCGATCCGCAGGTCAAGGCAACCGAGGTCCAGGTCGAAACCTACAAGGGAACGGTGCAGCTCAGCGGTTTCGTCGATTCGTCCGAGAGCGTCGCGCGGGCGGCACAGCTCGCCCGGGAGGTGCCCGGGGTGAAGGAAGTGCGGAACAGCATGGTCGTCAGGGATCGGCTCCGCCAGTAGGGCCGTTCCCGGGCAGCTTACTTCCAGCTGACCTTGCCCATGCCGTTGGTGTTGGCATTGCGCGTCGCCGGGTTGCCATAGACAGTGGCCGAACCCATGCCGCTCAGGTCGATCTCGGCCGCGCGGGTCGCGTGCACCGTTGCGCCGCCGAGGCCGCTCATGTCGAGGTCGACCGATTCGGCGCGCAGGCCTTGGGCTTCCAGGCTGCCGACACCTGCCAGCTTGGCGCGCAGCAGCTTGCTCTCGCCATTGACGCTGATGCGGCCGGCGCCGCGCAGGCTGAGGTCGACGCGTTCGGCGCGCACGCCGTTCAGGGCGAGTCCGCCGACGCCGCCCAGGCGCGCGTCGATGGTGCGGTAATTGCTGTTCATGGTGACCGATCCGGCGCCGTCGAGGGCAAGCTGGATCGCATTGCCCGAGAAGCCGGTGACGGTCGATGCGCCCACGCCCTGCGAGGTGAACTCGGCGAGGTTGGGCACGGTCAGTTCGGCGCGCAGCTTTTCGCTCATGTCGCCGCGGCGGGTATTGAAGGATTCGGTACCGATTTCCAGCGTGTCGCCGCGCTGGGCGGTGGTGATGCGTTGCACGAAGCGGCGGTCACCCGAGACGACCAGGGACGGCGTATTGCCCTGGCGCAGGACCAGGTCGACGATGCCATCCAGTTTCACCTTGGTGACCCTGGCATCGACGCTGCGGTTCTCGCGCACGACGTCGTCGGCGATGACGGGGCTGGCGACCAGTGCGAGCGTGGCGGCGACGGCGGCGGCACTCAACAGTTTTTTCATGCTTGTTCTCCGGTAGGTTGTCGATGGAGGCACTATAGGCCGCTGTCGTGCCGCATCCGAGCCGATTGCGATGAACTGCGCAAACCACGGTCTGGAGCGTAAAAAACCGGCATGGCGCGAACAGGCCGCATGGCGCGCCGGCAGCGGCGCAGCCTGCGGCCAGGGGCTTACTGTCCCGGCGTGGCGCGCCGGTAGACGCGCACATAATCCACCAGCATCCGCTGCGGCAGGACCGTGCTGCTGTCCGGATTGCCGGGCCACGCGCCACCGACGGCCAGGTTCAAGAGCACGAAGAAGGGATGCTCGAATACCCAGTCTCCCTTGACCAGGTTCGGCCGCGCCGTATGGTAGTGGATGCCGTCGCGATACCAGCGGATCTCGCCGCGCTCCCACTCCACTGCGAACACGTGGAAGTCGTCGGCAAAGATGCCGCTCGCCAGGGTCGAATGGGTAGTAAAGGCCTTGTCGCCCGAATAGCCGGGACCGTGCAGCGTGCCGTGCACGTTCGACGGCTCCTTGCCGATGATCTCCATGATGTCGATCTCGCCGCTGCGCGGCCAGCCGACCTTCCCGATGTCCGCGCCCAGCATCCAGAAGGCCGGCCAGATGCCCTGGCCCTTCGGCACCTTGATGCGCGCCTCGAAGCGGCCATGCATCTGTTCCATCAGGCCGGCGGTCTTGAGGCGCGCCGAGGTGTAATCCTTGCCGCCATAGGCTTCCCGGCGCGCCTCGATGACAAGCATGCCATCCTCCACCCGGACGTTCTCCGCCCGGCCGGTGTAATGCTGCAGTTCCTGGTTGCCCCAGCCATGGCCACCGGTCTCCGCCACCCATTTCGTGCGGTCGAGCTGGTTGCCGTCGAATTCGTCGCTCCATGCCAGCGTCCAGCCGGCCGGTGCGTCTGCGGGCGTGGAGGCGCAGCCGGTGGCGGCCAGTGCAAGCAGGGTGGACAGGGTGGCGGCGAAAAGGCGGATCGGTTTCATGGGTCTCCTTGTGGCCTCAGGGCGCCGCCGGGGGACGGGCCTGCTGCTGCCTGACGTGCTGCATGATGTTGATGAAGGTATCGGTCCAGACCAGCTGGCGCTTGTCCGCCAGGAAGCGCAGCAGTTCCACGTGGGCCTGCGCGGAAACGCTGAGGTAGTCGCCGCCGATGCCATGGAAGGTGAAGTTGACCATGGTGCCGCGCTGAATCGCCTGCTTGACGATGGCGATCAGCTCCGCGCCGCTGCTGCCGCTAGGTGTCGCCACCGGCACCGCGAGTGGATCGAGCGTGTGCATCGCATCGATGACGCCGCTGCCGCCGGTGACCTTGATCGCGACGAAGGCGGCGCGCACCGCGGGCAGGTAGTCGCGTCCGCCGGCCTGGGTGTCGCCGCAGGGCAGCGTGAAGGTGCGTTCCTGGCGTCCGTCGATCGCCGCCAGCATGGTATTGGCCAGCAGGACCTGGTCGCCCATCTGCGCCACGCTCATGGCATCGAGGTCGCGGTGCGGCTCGACCCAGTCGCGCCCGGGCTTGCTGCGCGCACACTGGTGGAACAGGCTGTGGTTGCCGAGTTCGTGCCCGGCCCGTGCGGCGGCGCGCCATCCCTCCATGCGCCGCGCCACCGCCGGATTCGACAGGGTCAGGTAGAAGCTGCCCTTCAGGCCGAGCTTGTCGAGGGCGGGCAGGGCATGGTCGAGCTGGGAATCGAGGGCGTCGTCATAGGCGAGGCTGACGGCGGCCCGCGCCCCCTGCGGCCAGGCGAAGCCGCTGCGGGTGTCGGCTACCGCGGCGGCAGGCATGGCGCCATGCAGCCCTGCGGCCAGCACACAGGCGAGCACGCGGCGGCGCCACGTTCCTCTCTCCAGCAGGTCCGCACGCGGCGCGCTACCGGCAACGTCGTCCGCGTTTTCAGCTCGCTCCATGTTCATCCTTTTCCGCCCTTATTTGGAAACGTTACCAGAATGTCAACCCGACTATAGCACTGAGGATTTTTCAGTGTCAATTGCGCGGCGGCGCGGGAGACAGGCACGAACGAACGCCAGTCTTCACTCTCACGTGTAAGCAATGTTGCAAATCAGCCGCATTTCGACACGTACCTACGCGGAATATTCCGTTGACAATTTTTTTTGCTAACCCTAATATTCAAACAACTTTACATGGAAACGTTTCCATGTGCCTGACGGATGGTTGAAGAATTGCTTGATCAACGAAGCATCGCAAGATGCGAGCCTGAGCGATTACAGATGAACGAGCGCAGCGCGCACCGCTTTACCCGCTACCTGGCAGCGAGGACATCGGCACCGGCCGCATGTCCTCGCTGTGCCGTCTGGTGGCAGGACGCGCCATGCGGCCAGGACCGGCGCCTGAAGGCACCGCGGCGAGGAGGTGCCCAGCGATAGGGACGGCAGCAGGGACGACAGCAAGGACCGCCGGCGGCGTGCAGCCTGGATTCAGCCGGCACAGGTAGTGGAGACACCGTTGGATTGGGTGACGGTCATTTAAAAAAAAACAGGAGAGCACCATGTATTACCCCAAGGCTAAGCAGACATTGATGAGCCTGGCAGTAGCCAGCGCATGCGCGGCATTCATCCCGGCGCATGCCCAGGAAGTCGCCTCGACCTCCGGCGCCGCCGCGACCACCGACCCGGCAGCCCTTACCCCGCAAGAGGCCAGCACCCCATCCTCGCCGGCCGGCGTCCAGACCGTCGTCGTGACCGGCCTGCGCGCCAGCCTCGAATCCTCGATGGCCCTGAAGCGCAACGCGCAGGGCTTCGTCGACGGCATCGTCGCCGAAGACATCGGCAAGTTCCCGGATACCAACCTGGCCGAATCGCTGCAACGCATCAGCGGCGTGTCGATCGACCGCAGCATCGGCGAAGGTTCGAAGGTCACCGTGCGCGGCGTCGGTCCCGACTTCAACCTGGTGCTGCTCAACGGCCGCCAGATGCCGACCTCGATCCTGGGCGATCGTCCGGGCCGCGCCTACGATTTCGCCAACATCGCGTCCGAAGGCATCTCCCAGCTGCAGGTGTACAAATCGGCGCGCGCCGAGACCCCGACCGGCGGCATCGGCGCCACCATCAACGTCATTACCGCACGTCCGCTGTCGCGTCCCGGCCTGCAGGCCACGATCGGCATCAAGGGCGTGCACGACACCTCGGCAGAGAACCTGCCGGGCGACGTCAAGCGTGGCGGCAAGGTCACGCCCGAAGTGTCGGGCCTGTATAGCAATACCTCGGCCGACGGCCGCTTCGGTATCGCCCTGTCGGGCAGCTACCAGGAGCGCAACCTGGGCTACAACGTGGCTTCCGTCGGCAACGGCTGGAAAGGCCCGTTCCGCGGCGACGAGAACAACTGGGGCACCATTCCGCAACCTGGCACGCCGGGCTCGGAAAACATCACCAACCGTCCGAAGCCGACGGACCTGTACCAGGTGCCGCAGAACATGAACTACGCCATGAACGGCATCCAGCGCCAGCGTACCAACGGCCAGCTGACGCTGCAGTACGCGCCGAGCAAGGCCCTGACCACGACCCTCGACTACACCTACTCGCAAAACAAGATCCAGACCCGCCGCCAGGACCTCTCGGCCTGGTTCAACTTCGGTCCATCGTCGAGCACCTGGACCGATGGTCCGGTCGCCGCGCCGCTGGTGTACACCGAGATCATCAACCCGGCCAACAGCGACATCGCCATGGGCGGCGCCGACTTCGCCACCAGGACCGAGAACAATTCGCTCGGCTTCAACGCTGCATGGAAGGTCAACAGCGACATCCGCCTCGAGCTCGACGCCCACCGTTCCACCGCCGAATCGAAGCCGGACAGCCCCTTCGGCTCCAGCAACACCCTCGGCACCGCCAGCTTCAGCCGCGGCACCACCAGCGTCGACTTCTCGAAGGACCTGCCGGTCCTGAGCATCCAGGGAGCCGACTTCCAGCGCGCACCGCAGCAGGTGACCGGCTCGGTGTTCGAGAACGCCTACGTCAAGAGCGAGATCAGCCAGGTCCAGACCCATGGCAGCTGGAAGATGCTGGAAGCGTCCGAGCTCAAGTTCGGCCTCGCCACCACCGACGCCAAGAACCGCTCGGCCTTCTCGGTGCAGCAGCGTGACGACACCTGGGGCGGTGCGACCAAGGCGTCGGATTACCCGGCCAGCTACTTCCACCAGGAGAGCCTGCGCCAGTACTTCGACAACATCGACGGCCACGACAACCCGAACCTGTTCAACACCTTCTACACCTTCGACTTCGCCGCCTTGCGCCAGCTGGCCGCGCAGGTGACCGGCAAGCCGGAGCTGTACATGCCGAAGTCGGGCTATACCACCGACCAGCGCACCCGCGAGAAGTCGAAGAGCCTGTACCTGCAGTTCAACACCGACTGGGATTTCGCGATGCCGGTGCACACCTCGGTGGGCGCGCGCTACGAGACGACCGAGGTCACCTCGACCGCGCTGGTGCCGATCGCCTCGTCCTACACCTGGGTGTCGCAGAACGAGTTCGCGGTGGGCCTCGGCACGCCGGCCTTCACTACCCTGACCGGCAAGTACCATCACTGGTTGCCGAGCTTCGACGCCGACATCGACCTGCGTTCCGACATGAAGGGCCGCTTCAGCTACGGCGAGACCATCGGCCGCGCGCGCTATGACCAGCTTACCGGCGGCCAGGTGCTCGAGACCCTGGGCCGTATCGAAGGCGGCCGTGGAAGCCAGGGCAACCCGGGCCTGCTGCCGGTCAAGTCGAAGAACATCGACCTGGCCTGGGAGTGGTACTACGACAAGTCGAGCTTCGTCTCGGTCGGCCACTTCCGCAAGAGCCTGGAAAATTACGCCGGCGTGTCGCAGGTCACGGCCCAGCCCTTCGGCCTGCGTACCCCGGTGGGCGGCGCCTACTGGAACGCGGCGATCGGCGCCGGTTGCGCGAGCTCGGACACGATGTGCATCCGCAACTATATCTTCCGCAACTTCGCAGGACGTCCTGGCGTGACGCGTGGACCGGATGACGTCAACGGCAACGCCACCGGTTCGATCGCCGGCCAGCCGAACGACCCGATCGCCAACTTCCTGATCACGAGCTACTCGAACCAGAAGGCGGCGCGCCTGCGCGGCCTCGAGTTCAACGTGCAGCACATGTTCGGCACCTCGGGCTTCGGCCTCCAGGCCAACTACACCAAGGTCGACTCGGGCCTGGGGTACGACAACGCCAGCATCGGCGAGCAGTTCGCGCTGGTGGGCATGAGTGACTCGGCCAACCTGGTGGGTATCTTCGAGAACGACAAGTGGAACGTGCGCGCGGCCTACAACTGGCGCGACAAGTTCCTGGCAGCGACCTTCGACGGCGCCGGCGCGAATCCGCAGTATGTCGAAGCCTACGGCCAGCTTGACCTGAGCATCGGGTACAACGTCAACAAGAACATCAGTGTCCAGTTCGAAGGTATCAACCTGACCGACGAGATCCGGCGTCTGCATGGCCGCAACGAGCGCCAGGCCCTGTATGTGGAGCAGTCCGGTCCGCGCTACATGCTGTCGGCCCGCTACAAGTTCTAAGCAGACAGGAAGTGCACATCAGCGGACCGTGGCCCTCGCCATGGTCCGCTGTGTTCATTTTCAGGTTAGACTTGCCCAGCATTAGTTTTTATTGAAAACAAATATGGCGAGCACCATCATCAGGCATGTCGTCATCGTAGGGGGAGGATCGGCCGGCTGGCTGACCGCCGCCGTCCTGGCATCGGGCTTCCAGGCGCTCGAGCAGGGTGGCCTGCGCGTGACGCTGATCGAATCGCCCGACGTGCCGACCATCGGCGTCGGCGAAGGCACCTGGCCGACCATGCGCGACACCCTGCGCGCGGCCGGCCTGTCCGAATCCGCCTTTTTCCGCGAGTGCGACGCCGCCTTCAAGCAGGGCTCGCGCTTCAACCGCTGGGTCAATGGCGGCGACCACGATTACTACTTCCACCCCTTCGTGCTGCCGCAGGGCTGGGGCGAGGCCGACATGGCCGGCCGCTGGCTGGAACGCCATACCGATATTCCCTTCGCCGACCTGGTGAGCTACCAGCCGCACCTGTGCGTGCACGGGCGCGCGCCCAAGCAGGCCGCCACGCCGGAATTCGCGGCGGTGGCCAACTACGGCTACCACCTCGATGCCGGCAAGTTCGGCCTGTTCCTCAAGAAGCACTGCCTGGAAAAGCTCGGCGTGCACTATGTGCCCGACCATGTCACCGGCATCCGCTCCCACGAATTCGGCGAAATGAGCGGCGACATCGCCGCCCTGCACACCAAGGCGCACGGCGAGCTGGCGGGCGACCTGTTCGTGGACTGCACCGGCATGCAGTCGCTGCTGCTCGGGAAGCACTACGGCGTGCCTTTCATCCCGCAGCGCGGCGTCCTGTTCAACGACAGCGCACTGGCCGTCCAGGTGCCGTACCTGGCGGAAGACGATCCGATCGCCTCGCAGACCACCTCCACCGCGCAGGAAGCCGGCTGGATCTGGGACATCGGCCTGCCGACCCGGCGCGGCATCGGCCACGTGTATTCGAGCGCGCACACGAGCGACGAGCAGGCCGAACGCGCGCTGCGCGCCTACATCCGCGCCACCGGCGGCCCGGACGACATCCCCGCGCCGCGCAAGCTGAGATTCGAACCCGGTTACCGCGAGCGCTTCTGGCACCGCAACTGCGTGGCCATCGGGTTGTCCGCCGGCTTCATCGAGCCGCTGGAGGCGTCGGCACTGGCCATGGTGGAGCTGTCGGCCTCGATGCTGCTCGACGAGATGCCGGCCACGCGTGAGCAGATGGAGATCAGCGCCCGGCGCTTCAACGAGACCTTCACTTACCGCTGGGAGCGGGTGATCGACTTCCTGAAGCTGCACTATGTGCTGAGCCGCCGCGAGGGCGCGCTCGATCCGCATGGCTACTGGCGCGACAACCGGAGCAGCGAGACCATCCCGCAGCGCCTGGCCGACCTGCTGGCGCTGTGGCGCCACCATCCGCCTTCGCGCTACGACTTCAATCGCATCCAGGAAGTCTTCCCGGCGGCGAGCTACCAGTATATTTTGTACGGCATGGGTTTCCTTCCGGAACCCGGCCAGGCGCGGCGCGAGCGCATCGGCGAGGGGAGCGGCGCCATGGCGGACGGCTTCCTGCGCCAGGCGGCCGAGCTGACGCGCCGGATGCTGCCGGCGCTGCCGGACAACCGTGCGCTCATCGCGCACATCGTGCGCCACGGCCTGCCGACCTGACAAGACAACGACAACGAGAAAGAGACACCACATGGCCAAGCCAGTACTGCTGAATAACATCGACCACAAAGACCTGCGCATCATCACCCGTCACGGCAGCAAGCTGGACGACAGCCACGCCTATGTGCAGACCTTCGCCGGCGAATTCCGCCTCCTGCAGGCCCACTACCCGATCATCTTCCGCAAGCAGAGCGAGGCCCATGCCTACGAGCCGATCGCCCTGTTCGGTTTCGAGACCGACGAGAACCTGTTCCTGGAAGAAGACCGCTGGGACGCGCCCACCCTGCCGCTGCTGGTGGAGCGCCTGCCTTTCCTGATCGGCCGCGAGGGTGACGAGCTGATGATCCATATCGACGTCGACAGCCCGCGCGTCAGCACCACGGAGGGCGAGCCGATCTTCCTGCCGCACGGGGGCATGAGCCCCTACCTCGAGCACGTCAACTCGATGCTGCTGACCATCCACGAAGGCATGGGATCCAACGCCGCCTTCATCGAAGCGCTGGAGAAGCATGAGCTGCTCGAAGGCTTCTCGCTCGACATCACGCTCGACGACGGATCGGAGAACCGCCTGGCCGGCTTCTACACCATCAACGAAGAGCGCCTGGCCGCGCTGGACGCTGCTGCACTCGACAGCCTGCACAAGGCCGGCTGGCTGTCCGCCATCTACTTCCAGGTCGCGTCGCTGTCGAACTTCCGCGCCCTGATCGACCGCAAGAATGCACGCCGTGCTGCCCGCGCCTGAACCCATCCGGGAAATCAGCGGCCTGACGCCGCGCGACCTCGGCCCGAGCATTCTCGAATCCTCCGAGCCGATCGTGCTGCGCGGCCTGGTGGCAGGGTGGCCGATGGTTCAGGCGGCGCGTCAGTCGCCGGCAGCCGCCGACGCCTACCTGCGCCGCTTCTACCGCGACGCCACCGTCAACGCCATGCTCGGCCCGCCCGAGATCGAAGGCCGCTTCTTCTACAACGAGGCGATGGACGGCTTCAACTTCGCCCCGGTGCGCGTGCGCCTGGACAAGGTGCTGGCCGAGCTGGAGCGCTACCGCGGTGTCGACAATCAGCCGGCGATCTACGTCGGCTCGACCACGATCGACACCTGCCTGCCCGGTTTCCACGACGAGAACCGCATCGACCTGGGCGGACGCGACGCACTCGGTTCGATCTGGATCGGCAACCGCACCCGCATCGCCGCCCATTACGACCTGCCGGACAACCTGGCCTGCGTGGTGGCCGGACGGCGCCGCTTCACCCTGTTCCCGCCGAGCCAGGTCGAGAACCTGTACATCGGCCCGCTCGACCTGACGCCGGCCGGCCAGGCCATCAGCCTGGTCGACTTCGTCAAGCCCGACCTGGGGCGCTTCCCGCGCTTCGCCACGGCGATGGCGCATGCGCTGGCGGTCGAGATGGGGCCGGGCGACGCGCTGTTCATCCCCAGCATGTGGTGGCACCATATCCAGGCGCTGGAAGACTTCAACGTGCTGGTGAACTACTGGTGGCGCCAGTCCCCCGACTACATGGACACGCCGATGAACGCGATGATGCACGCCTTGATGAGCGTGCGCGACCTGCCTTTGGCGCAGCGCGAGGCCTGGGCCGGACTGTTTCGCCACTACGTGTTCGAAGCGGACGACCAGACCGCGGCCCACATCCCGCCGAACGCGCGCCGCGCCCTGGCCCCGATGGATGCCGAGAGCGTGCGCAACATCCGCGCCCAACTACTGAAAAGAATGAATCGCTGAGGAGGGAGACATGGAACAAGGATTGAATGGTATCGGAAAGCCCATACGCCGCGTCGTCATCGCCGGCGGCGGCACCGCCGGCTGGATGGCGGCCGCCTGCATCTCGAAGGTGCTGGGCAAGCGACTCGACATCAAGCTGGTCGAGTCCGACGAGATCGGCACCGTGGGCGTGGGCGAGGCGACCATCCCGACCCTGCTGAACTTCCACAACCTCCTCGAGATCAACGAGCAGGAGTTCATGGCCGAGACCAAGGCCACCTTCAAGCTCGGCATCAGCTTCGAAAACTGGCGCAACGTGAACGAGGATTACATCCACTCGTTCGGCCTGGCCGGCACCGACCACTGGACCGCCGGCTTCCAGCATTTCTGGCACAAGGGCCGCGAGCGCGGCCTGGCCGGCGACTATGGCGACTACTGCCTGGAGCTGCGCGCTTCCCAGGAGAACAAGTTCGCCCACCTGCCGCGTAGCGGCATGAACTACGCCTATCACCTCGATGCGAGCGCCTATGCGCGCTACCTGCGCAAGTTCAGCGAGCGATTCGGGGTGCAGCGCATCGAGGGCAAGATCGTCGACGTGACCACCAGTGCCTTGAGCGGGCAGGTGCGCTCGATCACGCTCGATTCGGGTGCGGACATCGAGGGCGATCTGTTCATCGACTGCACGGGTTTCCGCGCGCTGCTGATCGGGCAGGCGATGGGCGTCGAGTACGAAGACTGGTCGGAGTGGCTGTTCAACGACAGCGCGGCCGCGCTGCAAACGAGTTCGGTGCGCGACGCGATTCCGCTCACGCGTTCGATCGCCCACCCCTTCGGCTGGCAATGGCGCATCCCGCTGCAGCACCGCGTCGGCAACGGCATCGTGTTCTCGAGCCGCTACGTGGAAGAGGGCGCGGCCATCGAAGCGCTGCTGGGGAACATCGAAGGCGAAGCCTTGATGAAGCCGCGCGTGATCCGGTTCAAGCCGGGCCAGCGGCGCCAGATCTGGAAGAACAACGTGGTCGCGGTCGGCCTGTCGAGCGGCTTCCTGGAGCCGATCGAGTCGACCAGCATCCACCTGATCCAGCGCAGCATCATCCGCCTGATGCAGATGTTCCCGACCAGCGGCATCGTCCAGAGCGACGTCGACGAATTCAACCGGCAGGCCTGGGAAGAGGTAAGCCAGATCCGCGACTTCATCATCCTGCACTACAAGGTCAACAACCGGATCGATGCGCCTTACTGGACGGACGCGCGCAACATGGAGGTGCCGAAGTCGCTCCAGCACCGCATCGACCTGTTCCGCGAAACCGGGCGCGTCTTCCGCATTTCGAACGAGCTGTTCGCCGAGAACTCGTGGATCCAGGTGATGCTGGGGCAGGGCATCATGCCTTACCGGCACCACCAGTCGGCCGACCTGATGGGCGACGAGGAGCTGTCGCACTTCCTCGGTTCGATCAAGGGGCAGATCGACCGTACGGTGGCCGGCCTGCCTTCGCACCAGTCCTATGTGGAGCGCTATTGCTCGACGCCGAAGTAGGCCAGCAAGGGCTACCAGCCGTGCTCCAGCACGTGCAACCAGGTGCCCGCGCTGACCGCCAGGGCGATGCAGGCCGCGCTCCCGAGGATGCCGGCATCGCGCCGGTTGCGCGACCTGAACTCGCGCCATGCAATCCAGGCAAGGCATAGCCCGATCAGGCCATTCGAGACAAGCATGGCGTTCATGTCGTGCAGCTCCTCAGTCCCATTCCATCGCTCCTTTCTTCCATTCGTAGGCGAAGCCCACCGCCAGCAGGCCCAGGAACACCATCACGGCCCAGAATCCGGCGCTGTCGAGCTCCATCAGGGCCGCGGCCCAGGGGAACAGGAACACCACTTCCAGGTCGAACAGGATGAACAGGATCGCGACCAGGTAGTAGCGCACGTCGAACTTCATCCGTGCATCGCCGAAGGCTTCGAAGCCGCACTCGTAGGCGGACAGCTTTTGCGCGTCCGGCCGGTGCGGCCCGAGCGCGCGGCCCAGCAATTGCGGCACGACGCCCACGGCGATGCCGACGAGGATGAAAAGCAGGACCGGCAAGTATTCAGAAATATCCATGATCGCTCGTTCAGTGTGAAACCATCTTCAGGCCGACGATGCCGGCGCCGATCATCGCGATGCACAGCAGCCGTGACGGCGAGGCCGACTCGCCCAGCAGCACGATGCCGACGATCGCGGTGCCGATCGCGCCGATGCCGGTCCAGATCGCATAGGCTGTCCCCACCGGCAGCGTCTTCAGTGCATAGGACAGCAGGCCGAAGCTGACGGCCATCGCCGCCAGCGTGCCGACCGAGGGCCACAGGCGCGAAAATCCTTCGGTGTATTTGAGGCCGACCGCCAAGGCGATTTCGAACAGGCCGGCAACGAGGAGGGCTCCCCAGACCATGATGTTTCCTTTCCATGCAAAAACGATGACGGCATCTTATTTCTGTATTCGAGATAGAAAAAGTCAGAAGCTGTCAGTAAAATTGAAAGATGGCCTTTGACCTCGACAACCTGAAAGTCTTCCTGGCGGCGGTGGACCACGGTTCCTTCTCGGCCGCGGCGCGGGCGCTGCGGCGCGTGCCGTCCGCCGTGAGCATGGCGATCGCCAACCTGGAGGCGGAACTCGACCTGCAGCTGTTCGACCGCAGCGGCCGCGAGCCGCGGCCCACGGCGCATGCCGCGGTGCTGCTGCCGCAGGCCCGCCTGCTGGTCGAGCAGCTGCAGCGCATGAACAGCCATGCGCTGTCGCTGACCCGGGGACTGGAAACCTCGCTGACGATCGCCCTGGTGCCCGAGCTGCTGGCGGCGGCGCCGTGGAGCGAAGCGCTGCGCCGGCTGGCGTTGGAATACCCGCTGCTGAAGGTGGAAGTGCTGACCGCGCCGCAGGCCGATGCGCTCGCCATGCTGCAGAGCGGGCGCGCGGACCTCGCCCTGGTCTATGAGCGCTATGGACGCGAAACCAACGAAGCCTTCGAGGAGGTGGCCGAGGAAAGGCTGGTCGCGGTCGTCGCGCCCGGCCATCCCCTGTGCCAGCGCATGGGCAAGGAAGCCATCCGCGACGAAGACCTGCTCGCCGAGCGCCAGGTGCTGGTCGCCGGCCGCGACACCGAGTACGTCGACAAGCGCATCGCCGTCGCGCGCATGCAATGGCGAACCGATAACCCGGCCGCGGCGCTGGCGCTGGTGAAGGCCAGCCTGGGCTGGGCATGGCTGCCCTCGGGCCTGGTGCGCGAGCATCTCGAGCATGGCGAACTGGTCGAGATCCCGACCGCGAACTTCACCAATGTGCTGCGCTTCTTCGTCGACGTCATCTGGAACAACGAGCGTCCGCCGGCCCTGGCGGCGCGCCGCTTCATCGCGCTGATGGAAGCGCTGCGCGAGGACGAAAAAAATGCCCGCTTGTCAGGCGGGCATCCTGGAAGGGCTGACGGCTTCAGGCCGCCGCCACCGGCTGCTTGTGCAGGTTCGCGTACTTCAGGCCGAAGTACAGGATGAACAGGTAGCACACGGCCGGCACCAGGAAGGATGGCTGCAGGCCGATGGTGTCGGCAAACATGCCCTGCACGAAGGGCACCACGGCGCCGCCGACGATGGCCATGCACAGGATGCCCGAGCCCTGGCCGGTGAACTTGCCCAGGCCGTGCAGCGCGAGGCTGAAGATGGTCGGGAACATGATCGAATTGAACAGGCCGACCGCGATGATCGCCCACATGGCCAGCTGGCCTTCGCCGAAGGTCGCCGCCAGCACCAGCAGGATCGAACCGAGGGCGTTGACGGCCAGGGTCTTGCCCGGGCTGACGTAGCGCATCACGGCGAAGCCGATGAAGCGGCCCACCAGGGCGCCGCCCCAGTACAGGCTGACGTACTGCGCCGCATCCGCATGGCTCAGGCCCGCGATGTTGCCCTCGCCGAGGAAGTTGATCAGGAAGCTGCCGATGCTGACTTCCGCGCCCACGTACAGGAAGATCGCGACCGCGCCCAGCACCAAGTGGCGGTAGGCCATGGCGCCGCCCTTGCCGTCGGTGGCCGGCTTGCCGTCGTCCGCATGGCTGATCTTCGGCAGCTTGGCCACCGCGAACAGCACCGCCAGCAGCGCCAGCGCCGCGGCCAGGCCGAGATACGGGCCCTGCACGGCGGCCGCTTCGGCCGCCTTGTGCGCGGCCTGCTCGGCGCTAGGTAATGCCGCCAGCTGCTCGGCGCTCAGCGCGACCGTGGACAGGATCAGGATGCCGCCCAGCGCCGGCGCCACCGTGGTGCCGAGCGAGTTGAAGGCCTGGGTGAGCGTGAGGCGGCTGGACGCGGTGCGCGCCGGCCCGAGCACGGTGACGAAGGGGTTCGCCGCCACCTGCAGGATCGTGATGCCGCTCGCCAGCACGAAGAAGGCGAACAGGAACAGGCCGTAGCCGCCTTTCGAGGCCGGGTAGAACAGGGCGCAGCCGGCGGCCGCGATCATCAGGCCGGTGACGGCGCCGTTCTGGTAGCCGATCTTGCGGATCAATGCCCCGGCCGGCAGCGACACGATGAAGTAGGCGCCGAAGAAGCAGAACTGCACCAGCATCGCCTGCAGGTAGGTGAGGGTGTAGATCGACTTCAGGTGCGGGATCAGGACGTCGTTGAGCGACGTGAGCAGGCCCCACATGAAGAACAGGATGGTGACGATGACGAGCGCGCCGGTGTGCGGGTTGTGCTCGGATTCGAGCGCCTGCGCCGCCGCCGGCGCCGGGTTCTTGACTGTGTTCTGCATGGGGTCTCCGTTTATTGCAGGGTCGCGATATGGTCCGACAGCATCGCGGATACGCCGCGCAGCGCCGGGTACTGCTCGGTAATCAGGTAGGTCGGGATGCGTGCGAGGTAAGGACTGAGACGCCCCTTGTCCTCGAAACGTGCGCGGAAAGCTGATTCGGTGAACAGTTTACCAAGCCTTGGCACGATGCCGCCACCAATATACATGCCGCCGGTCGCGCCCAGGGTCAGCGCGACGTTTCCCGCAACGCTCCCGAGCACCGCGCAGAAGATCTCGACCGTCTTGACGCAGTCGCTCGATGTGCCGTCGATCGCGGCGCCGGTGATGCTTGGGGCGTCGACGCGCTTGCCGCTCAAGGCCCAGTGGATCAGCTCCAGGCCCATGCCCGACAGCAGGCGCTCTGCCGACACGTGGCCGTATTCCCCCCACAGCGCTTCCAGGATCGCCACTTCCTCCTTCGTCGAGGGCGCAAAACTCACGTGGCCACCTTCGCCGGCGAGGGCGATCCAGCGCGTCCCCGCCGGGATCACGCCCGATACACCGAGGCCCGTGCCCGGGCCGATCAAGCCGATGGGCCGGTTCGCCAGTTCGATGCCGCCGCCGATGCGCTCACGCCCGCTTGCCGCCAGGTGCGGCAGCGACATCGCCAGCGCGGCGAAATCGTTCACCACCAGCAAGCTGGCCAGGCCTTGTTGGCGGCGCAGCTCCTCGATCGAGAAACTCCAGTGGTGGTTGGTCATGCTGACCCGGTCTTCCTCGACCGGGTTGGCGATCGCCAGCGCCGCATGGCGCACGCTGTCGACCGCGAGTCCGCGGCCGGCCGCCTTGCCGAGGTAGGCCTGCATGGCCTCGCCTAGGGTCGGATAATCGGCACAGGCCAGCACCTCGACATCGATGAAGTCCTCTCCCGACTGCAGGGCGAAGCGGGCGTTAGTGCCGCCAATGTCCGCCAGCAGCCTTGGCTCTGCGCTCATCGCAGTTCCTCGCAGCGCACCGCATCGGCTTCGCTCGCTGCGCCGCCGGCGATCTCGATGTTGGTGAAGGCGGCGGCAAAAGCGGCGTCGCTGCTGATGCTGAACGGTGTGTCCACCTTGGCCAGGTCGGTGCCCTTGGCCTGGAAGCAGGTCAGCGGAATAGCGACGGTCTGCTTGCCCTTGCCGGCCAGGCGCTTGAACAGGGCGGTGGTGTCGAGGCCGCCGGCGCCCATGCGCATCGTGACCTTGCCGCTTGGCGCGTTTGAAACGATGGTGTCGAAGCGCAGCGCCGCCCGGGTAGCGGCCGCGGCCGGCAGCACCATCGCGCGGGCACCGCGCGCCTCGACGGTGGCCGGGCCGGTCCAGGTGACCAGCTTGGCGTCCTGCTGGGTGTTCACCTGCGAAGTTTGCACGCTCACGCCCGGCAGGCTGAAGGTCGAGTTCAGGTCGGCGCCCAGCACCAGGGTTTGCCCGCCGCTGCGGATCGTCAGCGGGAAGCTGGCGCGGTCGGCCTGGCTGAACACCGGGAGGCTGTTGCTGACGCCACAGCCGCCTTGCGGATAGGCGGTGTCCAGCTTGCCGACTTTCGAGCGCGTGGCGGCCTTGAGGCCGTAGCCATAGGCGAACAGCGGCGCGTAATTCTTGTCGCCCACGTTCAAGTCGGTCTGGCAGGCCGATTTCGGCCACGAGAAGGGCAGCTTGCCGCTGAAGTCGTAACGCTTGGCGCTGGATACCAGCAGGTCCGACACGCCCTTGCCCTCGGTGCCCGGCAGCCAGGCGGCCACGAACAGGTCCGACAGGTTGAGCAGGTCGTTCACATAAAGCGGGCGGCCCGAGACGAACACGGTGACCACCGGCTTGCCCTTGCCGGCGACCGCCTGCAGCACCGCCAGGTCTTCCGGATAGCGGCTGGAATGGCGCAGGGTGCCGTTCGGACCGATGTCGCCGTCTCCTTCCGCATACGGGCGCTCGCCAATCACCGCCACCACCACGTCGAACTTCGCTATGTCAACGCCCTTGCCGTCGACGCTGAACGTGACATTGTCCTTGCCGGCCGCCTCGCGGATGCCGGCCAATACCGTGTCGCCATTCGGGAAGTCAGCATTGGTGTTGGCCGTGCCCTGCCAGGTGATCGACCAGCCGCCGCTCTGGTTCGACATGTCGTCCGCGGTCTTGCCGACCACCAGGATCTTCTTGCCGCGTGCGATCGGCAGGACTGGCTGATCGTTCTTGAGCAGCACCAGCGACTCGCGCACCGCGCGGCGCGCCAGCTCGCGCGGCTGCATGACATCGTCCTTGCCGGCGTAGGCGTTCTGCGCCGGGCTCTTGTCGAACAGGCCGGCGCGCAGCTTGACGCGGATGATGCGGCTCACGGCATCGTCGATGCGCGCCATCGGGATCTCGCCGCTTTCCACCTGCCTGATGGTGTTGGCGATAAACGCCTTCCAGTCGTCCGGCACCATGATCATGTCGTTGCCGGCATTGATCGCGGCCGCGCAGCTGTCGTTGCGGCAGCCCGGCACTTCGCCATGGCCGTTCCAGTCGGTGATGACGAAGCCGTCGAAGCCCATCTTCGTCTTCAGCACGTCGGTGAGCATGGCGCGGCTGCCGTGCATCTTGCCGTAGTTGGTGCCGCCCGCCACGTCGTTCCAGGAGTTGAACGAGGACATGACGGTTTGCACGCCCGCTTCCAGGGCCGGATAGTAGCCGGCGCCGTGGATGTTGATCATCTGCGATTTGCTGGACTTGTTGACGCCGCGGTCCTTGCCGAACTCGGTGCCGCCGTCGCCAATGAAATGCTTGGCGGTAGCGATGGTGTTGGCGTCATCCTTCAAGTTGCCCTGCATGCCGCGCACGTAGGCGCCGGCATAGCTTTTCACGATGTCCGGATTCTCGGAATAGCTCTCGTAGGTGCGTCCCCAGCGGTCGTCGCGCACCACGGCCAGGGTGGGGCCGAAGACCCAGGCGATGCCGCTGGCGCGCGTGGCTTTCGCGGTGGCCGCGCCGATTTCCTCCATCAGCTTCGGGTTGCGCGCCGCGCCCAGGCCGATGTTGTGCGGGAACAGGGTGGCGCCGAACACGTTGTTGTGGCCGTGGACGGCGTCCGTGCCCCACACGACCGGCACCTTGACCGCCATGTCGGTGGCCATCGAGGCCTCGTGGTAGCGCTGCGCCAGCGCCAGCCATTCGGCCGCCTTGGCATGCTTGTTCCCGTTCGGCCAGCTGCCGCCGCCGTTCAGCACCGAACCGAGGTAATAGCGCTTGACGTCTTCCGGCGTGGCGCTCTTGATCTCGGGCTGGGTCATCTGGCCGACCTTCTGCGCCAGGGTCATCTTGCCGACGATGTCGCGGACGCGCTGTTCGAGCGCCGCGTCCTTGCCGATGGCGCTGCGCACGGCAGACCAGTCGGTCAAGGGAGCTGCCGTGGCAGGGAGGGCCAGCGCGATGGCCAGCGCCAGTGCCGGGTTGCGAAGCATGGGTGTCATGGGGTCGTCTCGCTTGTTATGGTTTGTCTTGTTCGCCGCGCAGGAAGGAACGGTACCACTTGCCGCTGCCCTTCAGGCGGCGTTGCTGGCTTGCGTAATCGATGTGGGTGAGTCCGAAGCGCTTCAGGTAGCCCTCCGCCCATTCGAAGTTGTCGAGCAGGCTCCAGGCGAAATAGCCCTTGACCGGCACCCCGTCCCTGATGGCCGCGTTCAAGGCGGCCAGGTGGCGCATCAGGTAGTGGCGGCGCTCGACGTCGTCGATCTCGCCGTCGGCGCCCACCTCGTCGGCATAGCAGGAGCCGTTCTCGGTGATGTACATCGGGCCCGGATGGTAGTCCTTCTCGATGCGCAGCAGGAGTTCGGCCAGGCCCTGCGGCGCCACTTCCCAGCCCATGTAGGTGGTCTCGACGCCGGGGGCGGGCGGCAGCACGCGCGCCGACAGGGGGCCATGGCCCGGGGCGTGCTGGATGGTCTCGGGGAAGTAGTAGTTCACGCCGAGGAAGTCGGTCGGCACCGCAATGGCCTCGAGGTCGCCCGGCAGCACGACGGGGGCGGCATCGCCGATCGCTTCCAGGATCGCCTGCGGGTAGCCGTGGCCGTAGAGCGGATCGAGGAACCAGCGGTAGCGCAGGCCGTCGTGGCGTTCGGTGGCGGCGATGTCCTCAGGCTGGCTGGAAGCCGGGCGCACCGGATGCAGGCTCAGGGCCAGGCCGGCCTTGGCATTGCGGACGTTGGCGCGGATCAGCGGCACCGCCTTGCCGTGCGAGAGCAGCACGTGGTGCGCCACCTGCAGCGCGGTCTTGAAATCGGTATTGCCCGGCGCATGCCAGCCTTCGTAGTTGCCGATGATGGCCGTGCACCAGGGTTCGTTGTGGGTGATCCAGTGCTGGACGCGGTCGCCCAGGCGGCGCGTCATCGCATCGACGAAGGCGAGATAGGCGTCGACGGTGGCGCGATTGTTCCAGCCCCCGCGGTCCTGCAGGTACTGCGGCAGGTCCCAGTGGTAGAGCGTGGCCCAAGGCTGCAGGCCGCGTTCCAGCATGCCGTCCACCAGGCGCGAATAGAAATCCAGGCCCTTTTCGTTGGGCTTGCCGCCCACCTCGGAGAAGATGCGCGGCCAGGCGATCGAGAAGCGGTAGGCGTTCAGTCCCATGTCGCGGCCGATGTCGAAATCTTCCGGCCAGCGGTGGTAGTGGTCGCAGGCGACCGAGCCGTTGGAGCCGTCCTTGATTCTACCCGGCGTGGCGGCGAAACGGTCCCAGATCGATTCGACCCGGCCGTCTTCCTGGCCGGCGCCTTCGATCTGGTACGACGAGGTGGCGCAGCCCCACAAGAAGTCGGGGGCGAAATCGCCGCGCGATGGGGCGCTCGGCTCGGGACGGGATGCTTTTGTCATGGTCTGGTCTGGTTGAGCTTGTTACGCTAGGATATTTGGAAAGCTTTCCAATTGCAATCTAAAAAAAAGGCCGACGGGCGGCCCTCCCTCTTATTTCTTTCTGCTGCGCGTGCGTCCGGCCGCGCTTTCGCTCGGCCCTTTGGCCAGCGAGGCGCGCAGCGTCACGCTCACCGGGAAGGTGCGCGTCACCGGGCGGTGCAGGTCGTAGCAGCGGTTGAGCAGGGCGTTCAGGCCATTGAGCGTCATCTCGCGCCAGGGCATGTGCACCGAGGTCAGGCGCGGGGCCGAGAACGCGGCGCTCGGGGTGTCGTCGTAGCCGATCACCGACAGGTCGCGCGGCACGCTGATGCCGGCTTCCTGGAAGTAGGCCAGCGCGCCTACCGCCATCTCGTCGTTGGCGCAAAACAGGGCGGTGCATTTGGTGCCGGAATCGACCAGCGCCTTGGTCGCCGACCAGCCGCCCTGGGGCGAGAAGTCGCTTTCCATCATCCAGACCTTCTTGGTGTCGATGCCCTCGGCCTGCAGCTCGCGCATGAAGCCGTCGATGCGGGCCACGTTGTCGGCCAGCGCCGACGGGCCGGCAATCACGGCGATATCGCGGTGCTTGTAGTCGAGCAGGGTGCGCGCGGCCAGGCGCCCGCCCAGCACGTGGTCGACCGTGAAGCACTGCTCGGGAATCTGCTTGAACTCGTGGTTCAGCGCGACGATCTGCTTCTGCTTGCCGCCCAGGTTGGCCAGGTCCTCGTCGCTGAGGGCGCTAGTCATCATGACGATGCCGTCGCAGCCGCGCTCGACCAGGAACTCGATGCCCTCGATGGCCTGGCGCCGCGCGTCGCCGAGGCCGACGCCGAAGGCCACCACCATGTGCAGGCCGGCGGCGCGCAATTCGGTGTCGATGATCTGCAGGATCGGGGTGTAGAAGGTGCCGCTCAGGACCGGGATGTAAACGCCGACCATCCGGCTGGTGCCGGACAGCAGGGCGCGCGCCGCGTGCGAGGGACGAAAGCCCAGCTCGTCGATCGCCTTGCGCACGCGTTCCAGCGTGGCCGGCGACACCGAGCCCTTGCCGCTGACCACGCGCGAGGCGGTGCCGAGGCCGACGCCGGCGAGACGCGCTACGTCCTTGATGGTTGCCACTGAGAATCCCTATCTGCTTGTTTAGTTATTCGATAAACACCGAAGCATACTGCATTCGTCGAGCGCTGGCACCTGTCTTAAAGGCGCTTGCCGCTGCTTGGGTCGAACAACGAGACCCGCGCCGCGTCGATGTCGAAGCGCACCGCCTGCCCGGTGGCCAGCGGCCGCGGGTCGTGCGCGATGCTCGAGAGCTGGTGGCCGCCGCAGTCCAGCCAGACGACCTGGTGGTTGCCCATCGGCTCGACCAGCGTGACCGTGGCCTGCAGCGGGCCATCTGGAATCAGGTGGATGTCTTCCGGCCGCACCGCCAGCGTCACCGCGCCCGATGGTGCGACGCAGTCCGGCGCCAGGTTCAGCGTCAATGCACCGACGCTGAAGCGGCGCTGCACATCCAGCTCTCCCTCGAGCCGGCCGTCGACGAAGTTCATCGACGGCGAGCCGAGGAAGCCCGCCACGAAACGGTTGGCCGGACGCCCGTAGACTTCGCTCGGCGTACCGATCTGCTGGATGCGGCCGCCCTGCATCACGACGATGCGGGTGGCCAGGGTCATCGCCTCGGCCTGGTCGTGGGTCACGTAGATCATGGTCGAACCGAGCGCCTGGTGCAGCATCTTGAGTTCGCGGCGCAGTTCCGCGCGCAGCTTGGCGTCCAGGTTCGAGAGCGGCTCGTCGAACAGGTAGACCCCGGCTTCGCGCACCAGGGCGCGGCCGATCGCCACGCGCTGGCGCTGGCCACCCGAGAGCTGGGCAGGTTTGCGGTCCAGCAGCGACTCCAGTTGCAGCATCGCGGCCGCCTTCTGCACGCGGCGCCCGATCTCGGCCTTGGGTGCGCCGGAGATGCGCAGGCCGAAGGACATGTTCTTCTCGACCGTCATGGTCGGGTACAGCGCATAGGACTGGAATACCATGCCGATCCCTCTTTCACTCGGATCGGCATGGCTCATGTCGCGCCCGCCGATCTCGATCGAGCCCTCGACCAGGTCGATCAGGCCGGCGATGCTGTGCAGCAGGGTGGACTTGCCGCAGCCGGAAGGCCCGAGCAGGACCAGGAACTCGCCCGGCTCGACCTGCAGGTCGAGGTCGCGGATGACCTGGTTGCTGCCGCGGGTGATGCACAGCTTGCGGAGGTGGACGTTCGACATGCTCGTTTATCCTTTGACGGCGCCGGCGGCGATGCCGCGCACGAACCAGCGTCCCGAGATGAAATAGATCGCCAGCGGCAGCGCGGCCGTCAGCATGGTCGCGGCCATGTTGACGTTGTACAGGCGGGTGCCGGTGGTGGTGTTGATCACGTTATTCAGCTGCACCGTCATCGGCGCATTGTCGCGGCCCGCGAACACCAGGCCGAGGATGTAGTCGTTCCACACGCCGGTGACCTGCATGATGGCGGCGACCACCACGATGGGAAGCGACATCGGCAGCATCACCTGCAGGAAGATACGCCAGAAGCCGCCGCCGTCGATGCGCGCGGCCTGGAACAGCTCGTGCGGCACCGAGGCGTAGTAATTCCGGAACAGCAGGGTCATGATCGGCATGCCGAAGATGACGTGCACCAGCACGATGGCCGGCAGCGAACCGAACACGCCGGCGCGCGCCATCATCCACACCAGCGGATAGATCATCACCTGCACCGGAATGAAGGCGCCGGCCAGCAGCACCCCGAACAGGACATTGGCGCCGCGCGGCTTCCAGAACGACAGCGCGTAGCCGTTGATGGCGCCCAGCAGGATCGGGATGACGGTGCTGGGCACCGTGATCGCCACCGAATTCCAGAAGCCGCCGCTGACCTGGCTCCAGGCGTTCTTCCACGGCTCCACGGTGGCCAGGAGGGGCAGGGCAAACACGTTGCCGTTCCTGATCTCGTCCATCGACTTGAAGGAGGTGATGATCATGACGTACAGCGGCAGCAGGAAGTACAGCGCGGCGCTGAAGAGGAAGGCGTAGACGCCGATGCGCGCCGGCGACAGGCGCTTGCGGCGCGCGGCTGGGGCGGTTTTCACGGGTTCGAGCGGCATCACGGGAACGGCCGGCTGCAGGGTAGTGGAGCTCATGCGCGTTTCCTCCGGCTGCGTGCGTAGGCATAGGGCGCCAGCAGGGCCAGCACCGGGATCAGCAGGGTGACGGCGCCGGCCGAGGCCAGGCCGATGTTCGAACGCAGGAACAAATGGTCCATGATGAACTTGGCCGGCACTTCGCTGGCAGTGCCCGGGCCGCCGCCGGTCATGGCCACCACCGCGTCGTACAGTTTCACGACGGCGGTGCACAGCAGCAGGAACACGGTGGCAACCGTCGGCCCCAGCATCGGCAGCACGATCTGCAGGTAGACGCGCCAGGCCGGAATGCCGTCCAGGCGCGCCGCCTTGTAGATCTCCGGATCGATGCCGCGCAGGCCGGCCAGCATCATCGCCATCACCAGGCCCGAGGCCTGCCAGACGGCGGCGATGACGATGGTGTAGATGACCATCTCCTGGTCGATGATCCAGTCGAAGCTGAAACCGGGGAATCCCAGCTGGCGCACCGCGCCCTCGATGCCGGCGCCGGGCGCCAGCATCCACTGCCACACCAGGCCGGTGGCGACGAAGGACATCGCATACGGATACAGGAAGACCGTGCGCAGGAAACCTTCGCCGCTGACGTTCTGGTCGATGAAGGCCGCCAGCAGGAAGCCGAGCACCATGCAGGCGACGATGAACAGCGCGCCATAGACGGCCAGGTTGTTCAGCGAGATCAGCCAGCGCTCGTTGTCGAACAGGCGCACATACTGGGCGGCGCCGATGAAGTTATCCGACGGGAAGGTGCGCGAGGCCGTGAAAGAGGTGCGCAGGGTCCACAGCGCCGCGCCGACGTAGGCGACCAGCACCGTCAGCGCCATCGGCAGCAGGGCAATGTGGGGACTGATTCTATGGGCGCGGAGAAGGAGCATGGCGATCAGTATTTGAGGGCGTTGGCGATGCTCTTCTGGGCGCGTTCGACCGGCATATTGGTGTTCCAGTAGGCGGTCAGGACGTCCTGCATGGCGCCGTTCTGGTCCGGCGTCAGGTAGACCTCGGTGACGCCGGCCTGGCGCGCGCGGTCTTTCATGATCTCGATGCCCTTCTGCGCGCACAGGTCGAGTCCTGTCGCATCGGCATCGGTATGCACCGGGATCGAGCCTTTCAGCTTGCTGAAACCCACTTGCAGGCCGGGTTGCGACACCACGTTGGCGAGTAGCTGCTGCGCCTTGACGGCCTGGCCCTTGTCGGTGCGCGGGAAGACGAACACGTCGCCCTGGATCAGGTAGGGCGTGGCCGGGGTGAAACCGGCCATGCAGCCGTAGTGCTGGCCCGCGACCTGGCCTGCGTTGGTGAACTCGCCCTTGGCCCAGTCGCCCATCACCTGGAAGCCCGCCTTGCCACTGATGACCAGGGCGGTGGCGTCGTTCCAGTTGCGCCCCGGCGATCCTGCATCGACATAGGATTTCAGGCGTTTGAAGGCCAGCAGCACCTGGCGGAACTGCGGCGAGAGCAGGGTGGCCTGGTCGCGGTCGCGGATGGCCTTGAGGTACAGCTCCTTGCCGCCCATGTTGGCCAGGATCGCCGAGAACAGCACGGTCTCCTGCCAGGACTGGCCGCCGTGGGCGAGCGGGATGATGCCGGCGGCCTTGAGCTTGTCGAGCGCGTCGAAGAATTCGCTCATGCTGCCCGGCTCCTTCGCGATGCCGGCCTTTTTGAACGCGGCCTGCGAATACCAGAACCAGGTCTGCATGTGGATGTTCAGCGGCACCGCGTAGTAGTGTCCCTGCACCTTGATCACGTCGATGATCGGGGTGGGCAGCATCTGGTCCCAGTTCTGGGCGCGCGCGACGGCGTCGACGTTGTTCAGCATCCCCGCTTCGATCACGTCGAGGAACTGCTTGGAGGTGTTGAACTGGGCCGCGGTAGGCGGGTTGCCGCCGACGATGCGGTTGATGGTCACGGCACGGGACTGGTCGCCGCCGGCGATCGCGGTGTCGATCCACACGCCGCCGGCATCGCGGTAGGCCTGGGCGACCTGCTTGACCGCGGCCGATTCGCCGCCCGAGGTCCACCAGTGGATGACTTCCGCCCTGGGACCGGCGGCTACCGACGCGGCATGCGCCGGCGCGGCAGGCGTCATGGCAGCGGCGAGCCATGCGCAGGCCGTCGCCAAGGTGCGTGGTGTGAACATCGTGTCTCCGTTATGTGCCGTTTTTTTGGTAAAGTTGGAAACGTTACCACTGGCTTTGCCCGACTATAGCACCGGGTGAAATCGGGGTCAAACAAATATTGCAATCAGGATTCTGGCACATTTTCAATGTCGCCAAGATAAGAAAAGATGCGCAAAAAATAGGCGACACCCCATGTCCCCGCAGCCGAATGGTGTGGTATCGTTTCCAGTCGTTGCCTGCGTTCAGCACACTACAATGTCCGCCTTGCGCAATGCAAGAGACAAGGACAGGCCTGGAGAGACCATGAATACCACCGAGATTTTCCTGATCGCGATGCTGCTCATTTTCGTTGCACCCTACCTGGTGTGGCGGCTTGGCAAGACCGATTATTTCGCGCCGCTGGCTGTCGTCCAGATCATCATGGGCATCCTGCTGGGACCCGGCATCCTGGGTGCGGTCTATCCCGAGTACCACCGCTTCGTCTTCAACCCGGACGTGGTGAAGACGCTGAACGGCATTGCCTGGTGGGGCGTGATGCTGTTCGTGATGCTGGCCGGGATCGAGCTCGACCTGAAGAAGGTGTGGCGGTACCGCCGCGAGAGCGTGACCACGGCCGGCCTGTCGCTGAGCGTGCCGCTGTTGTTCGGCTGCGGCGCAGCCCTGCTGCTGCTCGCCTACGAAGGCTGGATCGGTCCCAGCGGCGCCCCCTGGCAGTTCGTGCTGGGCATTGGCATGGCCTGCGCGGTGACGGCGCTGCCGGTGCTGGTGCTCCTGATGGAAAAGCTCGACATCCTGCGCCAGCCGATGGGCCAGCGCATCCTGCGCTATGCGAGCCTGGACGACGTCGCCATCTGGGGCGTGCTGGCGCTGATCATGCTGGACTGGGAACGCGTGGGGCGCCAGCTCGGCTTCCTGCTGGCCTTCGGCGTGCTGACCATCCTGTTCCGGCGGCTGATGCTGCGCCTGCCCGCAAGGGACCGCTGGTATGTCGCCCTGATCTGGCTGATCGCCTGCAGCCTCGGCGCCGACTGGGCCGGCCTGCACTACATGGTGGGCGCTTTCCTGGCCGGCGTGGTGATGGATGCGGACTGGTTCGAGCAGGAGAAACTGGACGCGCTGTTCAAGAACGTGCTGCTGGTCTTGATGCCGGTGTTCTTCCTGAGCACCGGCCTGCGCACGAAGTGGGACGTGGGCAGTTATCCGGTGTTCTTCGTGGCCGGGCTGCTGCTGCTGGCCTCGGTGGGCGGCAAGCTCGCCGGCGCGCACGTCGCCGGCCGGGCGCTGGGCTGGAAAAAGGGCGAGGCCTCCATCATCGGATGGCTGCTGCAGACCAAGGGCCTGATCGAGATCATCTTCGCCAACATCCTGCTCGACAAGCAGATCATCACCAGCGAGACCTTTACCGCGCTGCTCCTGATGGCGGTGGCCAGCACGATGCTGACGATCCCGATCGTTCATCCGAAGCTGAGCCGGGTACAGAACAGGGGATTGGTCGAACAGGCCAGTTCCTGATGCGAGAGGCCGCCGATCCGGCGGCCTTGTTCTTTCCAGGCGGCTGAAATTTCCTGCCAGATTCTTGTGCCAGGCTGCAAGGTGTTTGCGCAAGGAATGTGGGTGCGACGCGAGGCCTGTCTGCGCTCCCTCAACTGCCGGGCACGCTCCTTTCCTATGATGAGTTCAGAGCCGGTGACCACGCACGGCGCCGGCGCTTGCGAGCACTCCTTGGGAGGAAATCATGTCCATCTCAAAAAGCACGGCGACGCTGGACGCGGCACCCCGGTCCTCGTCGCGCGCTGCAGCGCTCCTGGCGGAGAACGAGGAGCACCTGACCCATCCGAACGTCGCCGCCTTCCTGAAGGCGATCGCGGCAGCCGAAGGCGGCGGCTATGATTTCCGGTATGGCGCGCTGAAGGGAAGGGCGGACGATCGCTGGCGCTTCACCGACA
Organism: Massilia sp. UBA6681; assembly: GCF_002454935.1. Classification (NCBI taxonomy): domain Bacteria; kingdom Pseudomonadati; phylum Pseudomonadota; class Betaproteobacteria; order Burkholderiales; family Oxalobacteraceae; genus Massilia; species Massilia sp. UBA6681. The sequence goes on along the minus strand of NZ_DKJX01000098.1, from coordinate 12,430 downwards.
TGTCGACCCATCCGGGCCCGGGCATCGGCGGCAAGTCCACCGCGGCCGGGATGTACCAGATCACCCGTCCTACCTGGCAGCATCATGGCGCCAAGCTCGGACTACGGGATTTTTCGCCGCGTACGCAAGACCTGATTGCGGTGGAGATCCTGCGCAGCCTGGGTGTGATCGACGCGATCAAGGAAGGCAGGATCGCCGAGGCGATGCCCAAGGTTGCGCGCATCTGGGCCGCCCTGCCGAAAGGGCCTGGGCAGCGCAACCACTACCCACCCCAGCGTTACGTCGGCTTCGACGCCTTCCTCGGCAGTTATCGCGCTGCCGGTGGAGAAACCGCTTGAATGACGGGCCAGCCGCACCTTGTCCTGCGCTCAGAAAGCAAAAAGCCCAGTCAAAAGGCTGGGCTCAATGCTTGAAGATACTGGTGCCGACTGCAGGACTCGAACCCGCCACCTGATGATTACAAATCAACTGCTCTACCTGATGAGCTAAGTCGGCTTAATCTTGGAACAACGATTATACGCTATTTGATGCGTGTCAACGTTGGACGCCCACCCTTCTTGGGCGGCTCGTCGTCATCGCTCGGCGTGGAAGCGGTTTCAGCCGCCGGCGTTTCCGCCTGCTTGCCCGGCACCGCCGACAGCGACGGCGCAGCCGCTTCCTCGGCAGACGGCGGCGCCATCTCGGACGCAGTCACGTTCACCTCGAACGCCATCCCCTGGCCGTTCTCGTTGGCGTAGATCGCCAACACGTTCTGCACCGGAATGTACAGCTCGCGCGAGACGCCATTGAAGCGCGCCCGGAAGTGGATCGCGTCGTTGTCCATCTTCAGGCCCGAGGTGGCGCCGTAGCTGATGTTCAGGATGATCTCGCCTTTGCGGACGTATTCCATCGGCACCGTCGTGGCGGCGTCGACCTTGACCGCGAGGTAGGGCGTGTAGCCGCTGTCCGTGCACCATTCGTAGATGGCGCGCAGCAGGTAGGGCTTGGTGGAGATCTCTGACATGGATGTGATAAAAAAAGCTATACCTGACCGCGCCAGTTTACCGGATTCGCCTGGGCGGCGTCCGAAACCGGCGCGTATCGAATCGAGCGACGCTCAATGCGGGCACGAAGACGCACCCGCAGTGAACATCAGCGGCGCATCACCTTCTCGGACGGCGTCAGCGCCTCGATGTAGGCCGGACGCGAGAAGATGCGCTCGGCGTACTTCATCAGCGGGGCCGCGGTCTTCGACAGCTCGATGCCGTAGTGGTCCAGGCGCCAGAGCAGCGGGGCGATCGCGACGTCCAGCATCGAGAACTCGTCGCCCAGCATGTACTTGTTCTTCAGGAACAGCGGGGCCAACGTGGTCAGGCGGTCGCGGATTTCCGAACGGGCCTTGTCGTGGCTCTTGTCGTTCGTCTTGTTGCGCTCGCTTTCCAGCGTGTGCACGTGGACGAACAGTTCCTTCTCGAAGTTGAACAGCATCAGGCGGGCACGGGCGCGCATCAGCGGGTCGGCCGGCATCAGCTGCGGGTGCGGGAAGCGCTCGTCGATGTACTCGTTGATGATGTTCGACTCATACAGGATCAGTTCGCGCTCGACCAGGATCGGCACCTGGCCGTAGGGGTTCATGGTCGAAATGTCTTCCGGCTTGTTGAACAGGTCGACGTCGCGCACCTCGAAGTCCATGCCCTTTTCGAACAGGACCAGGCGGCAGCGTTGGGAGAACGGGCACGTGGTGCCGGAGTAGAGAACCATCATGGTTTATAGTTCCTTAAGAAACAATGGGGTGAAGCGCCTAGCGATTCACCCCGAAAAATGATTGCCCGTATTATAGCCAACCGGGCAATGAAAGCGAATTTACTTCACTTCTTTCCAGTAGGATTTGTTTAAAAGCCAAGATAGGAAGGCAAATCCTGTCATGAACAGCAACACGATAACCCCCAACTTCTTGCGCGTGTCTTGCGCTGGCTCAGCCATCCACACCAGGTAGGCAACCAGGTCGGCGGTGGCGGTGTCGAACTCCTGCTGGGTCATCGTGCCCGGTTGTACCGCTTCGAAACCGACGAACTTGTGCAGGGTCTTGCCGGCTTCGTGCGGGTCAGGCACGTCCTGGAACTTCGCCTGGCGCACGCCCTGTTCCTGCCACATCACGTGCGGCATGGCCACGTTCGGCACCACCATGTTGTTCCAGCCGGTCGGGCGGGTGTCGTCCTTGTAGAAGGTGCGCAGGTAGGTGTACAGGTAGTCCGCGCCGGTGCCCGAGGGCGAGGCCTTGGCGCGCGCCATCACCGACAAATCCGGCGGCACGGCGCCGAACCAGGCCTTGGCGTCGTCCGGGCGCATGGCCGTGGTCATCATGCCGCCAACCTTGTCTTGTGAAAACAACAGATTGTTCTTGATCTGCTCTTCGGTCAGGCCGATGTCGCGTAGGCGGTTGTAGCGCATGGCGGACGCCGAGTGGCAGTTCAGGCAGTGGTTCACGAACAGCTTGGCGCCGTTCTGCAGCGACGAAAGGTCGCTGCGCTCCGGTGCCGGCTCGAGCGGGAAGCCGCCTTCTGCGGCGAATGCCAGTCCCGGCACCAGGGCCAGGACCGCGATCAGTTTCTTCGCAAATTTCATGTGTCTGTCCTTTGGTCCGTGATTAGTGTGCCGAGTAGGTCAGGCGATTCGGGACCGGCTTGAACCGGCCCATCGTGCTCCACCACGGCATCAACAGGAAGAACGCAAAGTACAGCAGGGTCGCCACTTGCGAGATGATGGTGTAGGCCGGCGTCGGCAGCTGGGTGCCCAGGTAGCCCAGGGTCACGAAGCACAGGCCGAACAGGATGTACACGTACTTGTGCCAGTCCGGACGGTAGCGGATCGAGCGCGCCGGCGAGTGGTCGAGCCACGGCAGGAAGGCGATGATCACCACCGACGAACCGAACAGCACCACGCCCCAGAACTTCGCATCCAGCACCTGCGGCAGCATGCCGACGATCAGGACCAGGCCGATCACGGCCACGGCGATCTTGGTCTTGTAGGCCAGGCGCGACTTGAGCCAGATGAACACGACGTAGGCGGCAATCGCGGCCATCAGCACGTACATGAAGTCGGCGGTGGTGGCGCGCAGCACCGAGTAGAACGGCGTGAAGTACCAGGTCGGCGCGATGTGCGGCGGGGTCTTCATCGGGTCGGCCGGCAGGAAGTTGTTGTACTCCAGGAAGTAGCCGCCCATTTCAGGCGCGAAGAACACGACCGCCGAGAAGATGGTCAGGAACACCGCCACGCCGAAGAAGTCCTTGGTCGAGTAGTAGGGGTGCGAGGGGATGCCGTCCACAGGATGGCCGTCCGCGTCCAGGTTGTCCTTGATCTCGATGCCGTCCGGGTTGTTCGAGCCGACTTCGTGCAGCGCGATCAGGTGCGCCGCCACCAGGCCCAGGATCACCAGCGGCAGGGCGATGACGTGGAAGGCGAAGAAGCGGTTCAGGGTGGCGTCCGACACGACGTAGTCGCCGCGGATCCACAGCGACAGGTCCGGGCCGATGACCGGGATCGCGCCGAACAGGTTGACGATCACCTGGGCGCCCCAGTACGACATCTGGCCCCACGGCAGCAGGTAGCCGAAGAAGGCTTCGGCCATCAGGCACAGGAAGATGCCGAAGCCGAACAGCCAGATCAGCTCGCGCGGCTTGCGGTAGGAGCCGTACATCAGGCCGCGCGCCATGTGCAGGTAGACCACGATGAAGAACATCGAGGCGCCGGTGGAGTGCATGTAGCGCACCAGCCAGCCCCAGGGCACTTCGCGCATGATGTATTCGACCGAGCCGAAGGCCAGGTTGGCGTCCGGCTTGTAGTGCATGGTCAGGAAGATGCCGGTGACGATCTGCAGCACCAGCACCAGCATGGCCAGCGAACCGAACAGGTACCAGACGTTGAAGTTCTTCGGCGCGTAGTACTTGCCCCACTGGTCGTTCCACAGCTTCGACAGCGGGAAGCGGTCGTCGACCCAGGCCAGTGCCCTGGTGCCTGCGCCCGCGTTGGCCGGGACTTGGGTTTCTTTGAATGGGCCGCCCATGTTATGCCTCGCCTTTCTCGTCTTTGCCGATGATCAGCTTGTTATCGGAGAGGTACATGTACGGCGGGACGTCCATGTTGGTCGGCGCCGGCTTGTTGCGGAAGACGCGCGCCGACAGGTCGAAGGTCGAGCCGTGGCAGGGGCACAGGAAGCCGCCCGGCCAGTTGTCGGGCAGATTCGGCTGGGGGCCGGACGCGAGGCGCGAGGAGGGCGAGCAGCCGAGGTGGGAGCAGATGCCGACCGTGACCAGCACTTCCTTGTGGTCTTCGCGCGCGCGCCAGGGGTTCCTGGCGTATTCGGGCGTGGGCAGCTGGTATTCTTTTTCGGAGTTGGGGTCGGCCAGTTCGGCCGTGTCCTTCTCGAGGGTGGCCATCATCTCCGGGGTGCGGCGCAGGATCCAGACCGGCTTGCCGCGCCATTCGACCACCTTCATATCGCCTGGCTTGACGTCGGAGATGTCGACCTCGACCGGGGCGCCGGCGGCTTTCGCCCGCTCCGACGGCTGGAAGGTACTCACAAGAACGCCCGCCGTGGACACCCCGACGACGCCACCAGCAGCGCATGTCGCGACGAGCAGTCCGCGTCGGCCTGAATCGACCTGCTTTTCAATACTCATACCAACCCCACTCCGTGAAAATACGAATCTTAAGAATCAATAAAGAGCTTCCAGCAACACAAAATTATATGTGAACGGCAATACCGATTGGAAAAAAATTATCAAGCGGACACATCCGCGTGGAATTGACCCTCCTGTTAGACCACAAAGCTGCGTGTGCATCCGTAGCATTGTCGCTTGGGGTATCATGAAATCGCATGACTCAATAACAACCTAAGGGGAACAAACATGTCAATGATGGGAGAGTTCAAAACCTTCGCCATGCGCGGCAACGTCGTCGATCTTGCGGTCGGCGTGATCATCGGCGGCGCCTTCGGCCGCATCGTCGATTCGCTGGTGAAGGATGTCATCATGCCGCCGATCAGTATGTTGTTCGGCGGCCTCGATTTCTCGAATTACTACCTGCCCCTGAATGGCCAGGACACCGCGCTGCCGCTGGCCGAGGCCCAAAAGGCGGGCGCCGTGCTCGCCTACGGCAACTTCCTCACCATTCTGCTGAACTTCATCCTGCTCGCCTTTGTCATCTTCCAGATGGTGCGCGTCGTGAACCGCCTGCGTGGCCCGGTCGAGGCGCCGACGCCGGCCGAGAAGGAAGAGATCCTGCTGCTGCGCGACATCCGCGACTCCCTGAAGAAGCCCTGAGAAAGCAAGCCATGAGCGACAGCGTCCATGAACTCAAGCCGCCGGGCATGCGCCCGCGGCGCCAGCCGGGAGCGTTCAGGCGCTTCTGGCTGCTGTTCGCGCAGGCCGTCACGGTCGCGCTGGCGCTGTATTTCGTGGTCGCCGCCATGCGGCCGGACTGGCTGGAGCGCGCGCCCTCGCGGGTGGCGCTCGGCCCGGCCGGCCAGCAGGTGCCGGTGCTGCAGGGGGCCAGCGTGCCGGCCAGCGGCAGCTACCGCGAGGCGGCCGGGCGCGCCATGCCGGCCGTCGTCAACATCCTCACCAGCAAGGCCACGCGCGAGACGCATCCGCTGCTCAAGGACCCCTTCTTCCGCCGCTTCTTCGGCGACCGGATGCCGCCCGACGAGCAGCTGGCCAGCCTCGGCTCGGGCGTGATCGTCAGCGGCGACGGCTACATCCTGACCAACAACCACGTGATCGAAGGCGCCGACGTCATCGAGGTCGGCCTGGCGGACGGGCGCAAGGCGGCGGCGCGCGTGGTCGGTACCGATCCGGAGACCGACCTGGCCGTGATCCGCATTGCGGAGCGCAAGCTGCCCGTGATGGTGCTGGGCGATCCGGAAGGCGCGCGGGTGGGCGACGTGGTGCTGGCCATCGGCAATCCGTTCGGGGTCGGCCAGACCGTCACCCTCGGTATCATCTCTGCGCTGGGGCGCAACAACCTGCACATCAACCACTTCGAGAATTTCATCCAGACCGACGCCGCGATCAACTTCGGCAACTCGGGCGGGGCGCTGGTCGACACCAACGGCCAGCTGCTCGGGATTAACTCGGCCATCTATTCGCAGACCGGCGGCTCGGTCGGCATCGGCTTCGCCATCCCGGTCAGCACCGCCAAGATGGTGCTGGACTCGATCGTCAAGCATGGCCAGGTGGTGCGCGGCTGGATCGGCATCGAATCGCAGGACATCACGCCCGAACTGGCCGAAAGCTTCGGCCTGGGGCGCTCGAGCGGCGCCATCATCGCCGGCGTGGTGCGCGGCGGCCCGGCCGACCGTGCCGGTATGCGTCCCGGAGACATCCTGGTCGCGGTCGGCGGCAAGGACGTGGCCAACACCAGCGAGATGCTCAACCTGATCGCCCAGCTCGAGCCGGGCGAAAAGGCGCCGCTGCGCATCCTGCGCAAGAACCGCGAGTCCACGCTCGACGTCACCGTCGGCAAGCGTCCGCGCCAGCCCCAGTAAACTTTTTCGGACCTCTTCATGCACCTGCGTGACCTGACGCAATTCTTAAGCGAGCTCAGCGAGAACAACAACCGTCCCTGGTTCCTCTGGAACAAACCACGCTACGACATCCTGCGGGCCGAATTCCTGCAAGTGGTCACCGAATTGATCCATGAATTAGGCGCGTTCGACAAGGGGGTGGCCGCCTGCGATCCCAAGAAGGCGCTGTTCCGCATCCACCGCGACGTGCGCTTCGCCAAGGACAAGCGGCCCTACAAAACCCATTTCTCGGCCGGCATCGCGCCGCTCAACAAGCGCCGTCCGAGTGCGGCGGGCGGCCCGACCTATTACTTCCACATCGAGGCCAACGGCAACCTGCTGTTCGGCGCGGGCGAATACCTGCCGCCGGCGCACCGCCTGAAGGCGATCCGCCAGCACGTGGTCAACGATGCGACAGGCTTCAGCAAAATGTTGAAGAATAAGCATCTCCGCGCGACCTATGGCGACCTGCAGTTCGAAGACGTCCTGCAGCGGCCCCCGAAAGGCGTCGACCCGAACCACCCGCTGGTCGAGTACCTGAAGCTGAAGAGCTATTTCGTCTGGGTCGAGGTACCGCTGCTGCTCAACTCACCCGAGTTGCTGGTGCCGCAGCTGGCGAGCGGAATGAAGGATGCGTTCCCGCTGGTGACCTGGCTGCGAGGTGTACCAGATGAGGTGCCGGAGCTGCGGGAAGAACAGGAACCAAGCGAATAAGGAGGGCGACCATGGCCTTGCAACATGCAGTTTCGGGCGAGCGCATCGTATTACAGCGCGGCGACGACGACATCGCCCATTTCACGTCGATTGCGCTCATCAAGACCGAGCACATGGAACTGATCCGGCTGGTGCTGCCGAAGGAAAAACCGATGCCGGAGCACCGGGTCGAGGGCGAGATGACCCTGGTGTGCCTGGAAGGAGAAATCGCCTTCGACGCACACGGGCGCACCACGATCCTGCGGCCGAACGAGATGGTGTATCTGGCGGGCGGGGAGCCGCACGCGATCCGCGCCAACAAGGATGCGGTGGCCTTGATGACCATCCTGCTGGGGCCGGTGCGGACGGGTGGGCCGACGAATGATCCGCGTGGGTCGGGGAACTGATGCGTTAGCGTTACGCGAAGGAATTGGGTCCCGGCCTGCGCCGGGACGACGTTGATTCAGTGTGCGGTAACGACAGTGTTGTTGGTACCCATAGCTTCAAAACCGTCGTACCGGCGAAGGCCGGTACCCAATTTTGCCTGAGCAGCCACTAACTCACGCCAACTCATCCCGCGGATCCCGCGCCAGCAACCTCTGCGCCATCTCCGTCGCATTCACGCCATCGAACAGCACCGCGGCCACCGCCTCGGTAATCGGCATCTCCACGCCCAGCCTGCGCGACAGTTCGCGCACCGCCTTCGCGCACGGCACGCCTTCCGCCACGTGCCCCAGTTCGGCCACGATGGTGTCCAGCTGCTTGCCCTGGGCCAGCGCCAGCCCGACGCGCCGGTTGCGCGACAGGTCGCCGGTGCAGGTCAGGATCAGGTCGCCCATGCCGGCGAGGCCCATGAAGGTGCCGGCCTGCGCGCCCAGGTGCACGCCCAGGCGGGTGATCTCGGCCAGGCCGCGGGTGATCAGGGCCGCGCGGGCGTTCAGGCCCAGTCCCAGGCCGTCCGAGACCCCGGTGGCGATCGCCATCACGTTCTTGACCGCGCCGCCCACTTCCACGCCGACCATGTCGTCGCAGGCGTAGACCCGCATGTTGTCGGCGTGCGCCGCGGCGACCACGCGCTCGCGCAGCGGCGCCGAGGTCGAGGCCACAGTCAGGGCGCAGGGCAGAACGCGCGCCACTTCCTGGGCAAAGGAGGGACCGGACAGCGCCGCTGCCGGCACGCTGTCGCCCAGCACCTCGGCCACCACCTGGTGCGGCAGCAGGCCGGTGCCGGCTTCGAAGCCCTTGCACAGCCAGACCACGTTCGGAATGGCGCGGCCCTTCAGCTGCCCCAGCAGGGGGCGCAGGCCGGCCACCGGGCAGGCCAGGATCAGCAGCGGTGCTTCGTCAGCCGAGGCGCCGGCCACGTGGGCCAGCGCGGCCTCGAAGTCGGCGCTCACGCGCAAGGAGGAAGGCAGCGGGTAACCGGGCAGGTAATGCAGGTTCTCGCGCGCTGCCTGGGTTTCGGCCATCTGCTCGGGATTGCGGCCCCACAGCAGCACGTCGTGACGGGCGGCCAGGGCGATGGCCACGGCCGTGCCCCAGGCGCCGGCGCCCAGGACGGTGATCTTGTAGGGAGTTTTCTGTTGTTGCATGCGCATTAGTTAAAACTGCGGGGCATCACAGGCCCCAGACGTCGTTCGCACGGACATAGCCGTCGATGCCGTCACGGTGGCGAATCCGGATCCAGGTGAGGGCGGTCGGGTCGACCAGTTCGAGCAGGACGCCCCTGTCGGCCGTCATCAGGACCTGGCTGGTCTCGTCGGGGCCGGCGAATACCTTGGCCCCGGGCGTGCGAACCACGAGGTTGCGGCGCGGGCTCAGGCCCTTGGCTTCGGTCCAGGCCAGGTCGCCGTTGGCGTCGCGGACCTTGAACCACTCTGCGTAGCTCGACACCACCTGCAGCGGCATGCCGCGCGGGGCGATGTACATCCTGGCGCCCTTGGTGCTCGGGGTGTCGTACAGGATCACCGGGGCCGCGCCCACGCTCTTGAAGTCGAAGGCGAATGCGGACGGTGCCGCCAACAGGAGCACGCTTGCAAGGAGACGGGATGGAATCATGGCGGGCCGAAGGACGAAGTGACCGGGGCGCCGGAGGCACGGACACCGCAAGCAGCGGCGCCCGTGGATGGGAACAACTTATTGTGCCGGGGTGGTAGCGGCCTGGGCCATTGCCTGCTGGCGCTGCTGGTAGAAGGCTTCGAAGTTGATCTCGGCCAGGTGCACCGGCGGGAAGCCTGCACGGCTGATCACGTCAGCGATGTTGGCGCGCAGGTACGGGTAGACGATGTTCGGGCAGCCGATGCCCAGCAGCGGATCCATCTGGTCAGCCGGGATGTTGCGGGCTTCGAAGATGCCTGCCTGCTTGCCTTCGACCAGGAAAGCGACCTTGTCCTTCAGCTTGGCGGTGACGGTGATGGTCACGGTCGATTCGTAGATGCCTTCGGCGATCGACTCGGCGCCGACGTCCAGCGACACTTCGATGGTCGGGGCTTCCTGCTCGAGGAAGATCGACGGGGAATTCGGTTGTTCCAGCGACATGTCTTTCAGGTAGACGCGTTGGATTTGGAATACTGGTTGCAGGTTTTCGTCGGACATGGAACGCTTTCGTTTTAAATGATGGTGGACGGACGCGCCGTCCCGGTACTTTGGTCAAACGCGAGGGTAATTGTATCAAAATCAATTCTGATGCAATACCCCCAGCGCCCCGGACCCCAAAGCCCGTCAAATCAAGCTTGCTGACCCTTCAGCAGCGGATCCAGGCGGCCTGCTTGCTCGAGTGCGTACAGGTCGTCGAAGCCGCCGACGTGGGTGTCGCCCACGTAGATTTGCGGCACGGTGCGGCGGCCGGTGCGCTGCATCATGATCTGGCGCTGCTCCGGATCGAGGTCGATGCGGATGCGTTCGATGTCGGTCACGCCCTTGGCTTCGAGCAGGCGCTCGGCGCGGACGCAGTAGGGGCAGCTGGCAGTGTGGTAGAGAACGACGTGTGCGGTCATGATGCTTCCTTTCCCATAAATTATTTAGTCACCGGCAAGCCGGCCGCGATCCATGCCGCCTGGCCGCCTTCGAGCGCATGCGCGTCCTCGAAGCCTGCCGCCGCTAGCAGTCGCGCCGCCTTGTCGGCGCGGGCGCCGGTCTGGCAGACGACGATCACGGTGCGGTTCTTCGACTTCTCCAGCTCGCCGATCCGCTTGCCCAAGTCTGCCAGCGGGATGTGTTTCGCGTCGCGCAGGTGGCTGGCGGCATATTCCTCGGCAGTCCTCACGTCGAGCACGAGGCTCTTGCCGCGGTTGATCATCTGCGTGGCCTGCAGCGGGGTGACGCGCTTGCCGCGCGGGCCCAGGGCCGGCCAGAGCAGGGCGCCGCCGGAAATCACGGCGATCGCTACGATGAAGATATTATCGAGAATGAAATTCACAAGGGTTCCGTTGGTTGAACTGAATCGGCGCATTATAAAATAGATGCTGGACCGGATTTCAATTGCATTTTTTCTTGAGAAGAGCTTATGTACAAAATCGTATTCATGCGCCACGGCGAATCCACCTGGAACCTGGAAAACCGCTTCACCGGCTGGACCGACGTCGACCTGACCGAAAAAGGCATCAACGAAGCCAGGAGCGCCGGCCGCGTGCTCAAGGAAGCCGGTTTCACCTTCGACGTGGCCTACACCTCGGTGCTCAAGCGTGCGATCCGCACCCTGTGGCTGGCGCTGGACGAGATGGACATGATGTACCTGCCGGTGAAGAACGACTGGCGCCTGAACGAGCGCCACTACGGCGCCCTGCAGGGCCTGGACAAGGGCGAGACCGCCGCAAAATTCGGCGACGAGCAGGTGCTGGTCTGGCGCCGCAGCTACGACACCCCGCCGCCGGCGCTGGAAGAAAACGATCCGCGTACCTCCTTCAATGACCCGCGCTACGCGGCCCTGGCGAAAGAGCAGATCCCGCTGACCGAATGCCTGAAGGACACCGTGGCGCGCGTGATGCCGTGCTGGGACGAGGAAATCGCCCCGGCCATCCGCGCCGGCAAGAAGATCCTGATCTCGGCCCACGGCAACAGCCTGCGCGCCATCATCAAGATGCTGGACAACATCAGCGACACCGACATCGTCGGCCTGAACATCCCGAACGGCCAGCCGCTGGTGTATGAACTGGATGCGGACCTGAAGCCGATCAAGCACTACTACCTGGGCGACCAGGAAGCGATCGCCGCCGCCGTGGCGGCCGTGGCCAGCCAAGGGAAGGCGAAATAAGTCTTGCGTTTGCCATTCACGAAGTTCGCCGGCAGCGCGCTCCTGGGCGCGCTGCTGGCCGTCGCCCTGCTTGAACCCGCTTTTGCCCAACGCCAGACCGAACGCAGCCGCCAGAAGCTGACTGCGGAGAAGCAGCGCACCGGTATCCAGCAGAAGCTGGAAGCGATCAAGCGCGACATCGCCCGCACCGAGGACGCGCGGGCCGACGCCGCCGACGAGCTGGCGGCGTCCGAGGCCGCCATCTCCGACGCCAACCGCGCCTTGCGCGACCTGGCCGAGGAACAGGACGCAACCAGCACGCGCCTGAATGAGCTGTCGAAACAGGGTGAAGGCTTGCAGCAAACAATTGTTAATCAAAAGAAACAATTGTCACAACTGCTGCGCGAACACTACGTGGCCGGCAACGAAGACCGGATCAAGCTCCTTCTGTCTGGCGACAACCCGAACCGCATCAACCGCGACCTGCAGATGATGGCCTATGTGTCGCAGGCCCAGGCAAAACTGCTGGACTCGCTGCGTGCCAACCTGGCCGAAGTCGAGGCCAACCGCGACAAGGTCGAGAACGCCCAGCTGGAGCTGCAGGAAATCGCCGGCGAGCAGCAGGAACAGAAGGCAACGCTGGAAAAGGAAAAGGCCAAGCGCGCCGGCTTGCTGCAGAACCTGTCGACCAAGCTGGCCGACCAGCGCAAGCAGGCCGACCGCCTGCAGCGCGACGAACAGCGCATGACCGAGCTGGTGGACCGCCTGTCGCGCCTGATCCGCGAGCAGGCCGAGGCCGAACGGCGCCGCCAGGCCGCCCTGGCCGCGGCCAAGGCCAAGGCTGAAGCGGAAGCGAAGGCGCGCGCCCTGGCCCGCGCCAAGGCCGCCGCCGAGCGGGCCGAGCGCGAGCGCATCGCACGCCAGAGCGGCAAGCCGGCGCCCAAGCCGGAGCTCGAGCCGCCGCC